>DASQDN010000016.1:0-9608 GCA_035634155.1 Bryobacteraceae bacterium
CGGACCTGCGCCGCCAGTACAGCGGGTTTCGTCAGGTCACCTGCGGCAGCGCGAGCGAAGAGTTCGTCGTCCGGCATGCTGGACCAAAGGAAATAGCTGAGCCTGCTGGCCAGAGCGTATGGCGAGAGGGGCTTAGTTGGAACAGCCGCCGCCATTTTCGCATTCAGAGACGACGCGGCAGGACGGGTTTCCGTCATGTCGATGCGATAGCAAAAGTCGGGCGACACCAGCAGGCTGACGATGGATGCGCGCATGGCCTCCTCGTGCGAGAGGTTGCTCTTGTCCCGAAGCTCCCGGTAATAGGCGAGGATTTCTTCGCGCTCATCCTGTTCGATGGGGCGGCGATAGGCGCGGGCCGCAAACTTCAGCAGCGCTTCCAGATGCTTGGGCTCGGCGGCCACACGAGCGTGTTCCACCCACCGGATGCTAGAGTTGACGCTGCCGAAGAAGTCCCGGATGGCCTGCGCGATTACCGGGTTGTTCGCTTCGGCCGTCCGCAGGAGGTACTCGTCGCGATAGCGGAAGATCGTCTTTTCGGTAGTCGCTTCCGCGAAGGTGGGCCGCGGGACGTTGATTCCCCGGCCGCCACCGCCGCCGTTGAAGACGAACTGCAGATGGGTCTTGACCGTGTATTCGGAAATGAACTCAAATTCTTCCCAAAGGGTGTCGAGTTCCTTCTTTCCTTTTTCGTCGAGGATCAAGTCGATGAGGGTAACGTCGTCACGGAAGTATCCCATCACGTTGTGAAGGCCGGCGCTGAGGAACCGACCCTCATCCAGGGCGTCGATGGGATAGAAGCGTCCCCGCTCGCGAAGAGCGAACTTATCGGGGAACACGGAACTGAAGCGAGCGAACGCTGCCTCGTACTTCGCTCGTTGGCCCGCGGGAACAACCAGGTCGGGATCTTCCTGGCGCTCCTTGATGTATTCGGCCACCGCTTTCTTCAGCGCCTGGGCTTCGCCACCTCCGAAGGTGGGGCCGCGAGTGACAATGATGTCGGCCGCAGGCGGTTCGCCCTCGACGCGCAGCGCCGTAGGATCGAAGTCGCGATGGGTGGCGGCAATCTGACTGTTCCGCCAGTGGATCATCGGCTGCGAGTTCCCGTTCAATCCAGGAGCGGTAGGGCTGGTGATGAGCTTTGCCGTATGCCTGCGGATTTTACGCACAAAGTCGCGCATTTGAATGGTTCCAGCGCGCGCCAGGTCGGGCTGATTGCCTTTCGGAGCCGGCAGTTCGCGCCACATGGCCTGGAGTTTCGCCAGCGGGCCAACGTCTTCCCTGGTTTCTTCCAACGCTTGCCACACCATCGGCAGGTACTTGGGACTCACTTTGGAGTCCGCGGCGATCGCGGCCAGGGTGGCTCTGGGTTTGCCGAGAGCCGCGCGATGCTTGAAGCGCCACGCCGCCTGGAAATACTCAGCGAAATCGGTGGGCTGGCTGTCGTAGAAATTGACAATCCGCTGGACGGAGTATTTTTCGCGATCCGTTTCGACCAGCATGGGATGCGGGGCAAAATCGAAGCCATTTGGTTTAAGAACCATATGGTCGGCGACGTTGCGCGCGGCCTGCAGGTATTTGTCCATCAGCCCGGGGGACATGATGAGCGACTCGGCTGAGTTGTCGAACCCGGCCTGATTCGCCGGATCGACAGGAAACTCGCGCGCGGGACGCAGGTCGACGCCGGTGAGGTCGCGGATCGTATTGTTGTACTCGGCATTGCTGAGGCGCCGGGCGAGCACCTCGCCGGGATCGCCCGCGTGCTTACGGGCTTCATTGCGGCCGACTTCGCCCATCCAATTGATAATGCGCTGGCGGACGGCATCGGAAGGCTGCTTCGCCTCAGCGGGCGGCATCTCTTTGGAAGTGATCTTCTCCAATACCAGGGCCCAGTGGGCGTGCCCGCGAACTACGGATTGAAGGGTTGTGAACTGCTGGAGATCGAAGCTGGCTACGGGAGTTGAACCGCCGTGGCACCCGATGCAGTACGTCTTGACGAACGGCCGGACGGTGTCGTTGAAGCGACGCTCGAGGTCGGCATCCGTGGTCTTGGCTGCGTGGACTGGAACGGCTGCCCCGAAGCAGAGTGGCAGTGCAACGAGCACTACGCGTCGTATGGAACCTTGCATGAACATGGCAGTCCCTCGCCTCCCCTTGAGACACGCAAATTCTAGCAAGAATCAGTAACCCGAACAACTGTGTTTGACACTGTCAGGAGCAATTCTCAATCGTTGAAGTTAGGGTTATCGTTGTTTGTTGGGAAAATGGAGGAATGCTGCCTTTATTCGATGGGGTGGAAGGCTCGGGATTCGATCGCGGCCGATTGGCGGAGGATCTGCGACGCCTGGCGCAAGAAGAAATCTATGTCGGCGGAAGTTCGTGGAAGTACGAGGGGTGGCTGGGGCAGATCTATACCCCGCAACGATATTATTCGCGAGGCAAATTTTCGCAGAAGCTGTTTGAGCAGAAGTGCCTGGCCGAGTACGGCGAGACGTTTCCCATCGTGTGTGGGGACTTTTCGTTCTACCAGTTCCCTGCCCCCGAGTTTTGGACGAAGCTGTTTGACTCGGCGCATCCGGCGATGAAGTTTGCGTTCAAGGTTCCGGAAGAGATCACTTGTAAGACGTATCCGAAACACCCGCGGTACGGCCCGAAATCCGGTATGCCGAACCCGAACTTCATGTCGGCGGAGATGCTGGATGAAGCGTTCCTGCAATTGCTTGCTGCCTATCGTGACCGGGTAGCGGTGCTGATCTTTGAGTTCGGCACTTTCTCGAGGAAGAGCTACGCCGAGCCCTTCGAATTTATCCGCGATCTGGACGCATTTCTGGCACGGCTGCCCAAAGACTGGCGGTACGCCGTCGAGATCCGCAACGACGACTATCTTCACGCGGCTTACTTCGACGTGCTGCGGAAGCATGGCGTCGCCCATGTGTTTACGTCGTGGAATCGGATGCCGCCTTTGTATAAGCAGATTGAAATCGCCGAAGCGTTTACTACGAGCTTTAGCGTAGTTCGGGGATTGCTGCGCGCGGGGCGGACGTATGAGGAGGCGGTGGATTCATTTGCTCCTTACGATCGCATTCAGGATCCCAACCCCAAGACGCGAGAAGCCGTGGCGAAAGTGATCTCACGCGCGCGGCGTAAGCGCGAGCCGGCGTATTTGTTTATCAACAACCGCCTGGAAGGCAATGCGCCGATGACGATCCGTGCGATTCTCGACGCCGAGCTGGAGAAGGAAGGCTCGTTGTAACACGCGGGTCCTGGCTGCATCTCATGTGTGTATGACAAGAGACCAGGTTTGCGGGATGGACGTCGATCCGAAGACTGCTCGCGCGAGCTACGAGTACGAAGACGATACGTACTACTTCTGTTCAGAGGAGTGCAAGCAGAAATTCGTCGGCGACCCGGAGAGCTTCGTGTCGCGGAAGGAATCGAGTACGAGTTAGATTGCTACTCGCTACTTTAACCACCAACGATCGCCGAAGAAGTCCGCACGTTCTTCGTTCCAGGTTCCGTACTTTGCGCACATTTGCCCACCGTCGACGAAGAGGGCTGTGCCGGTGATGAATGACGCGGCATCGGAGGCGAGGAACGCAATGGCTCGTGCTACTTCGGTCGGGTCACCGCTGCGTCCAAGGGGGATGTGGCGGAAATACTCGCGTGTGGCGCGAGGATCCGTAAATAGTTCCTGCGTCAGGCGCGTGCGAATGAGGCCGGGCGAGACGGCATTGATGCGCACCTGATGCGGTCCAAGCTCATTGGCAGCCGTATGCAGAAGGCCCAGCAATCCCGCTTTGCTGGCGTTGTAGGCGACGAGGTTTCTTTCGCCATCGAATGAGTTAGTGGACGCGACGAGGACGATGGAGCCTTTGCCGCGCTTGATCATCCGCTGCGCGGCGACTTGCACGGTGTGAAAGGCGCCGGTCAGATTGATCGCGATAACGCGCTCCCAGTCTGCCGGGTTTGTGTCAGCAAGAGAGGCTTCCGAAACAACCCCCGCACATGCGACCACGATGTCGAGGTCGTCGCCGGCTTGTGCAAACGCCGCTTCGAGGGAATCACGACTTCGGACGTCCGCCACAGTGCCATGCGCGCCGAAACCAGCCGCTTTCTCGAGGGGGCGTTCATGCTCGACATCGAAGACCCACACATCCGCCCTGGAGCCGGCCAGCAGGCGCGCGGTGGCCAGTCCAATGCCGTTTGCGCCGCCTGTGACCACGGCTGTTTTGCCGGTGAAGTCGAACTGCATTCCCTCATAGTAGACGTGATCACTCGCTTGCTATACTCGAAAAAAAAGAGCCAGGCCGCGAGCCTGGCTTTCCCGTTTTTATGAGTTATCTGGACAATCTCGAAAGCAGCCTCAAGAACCTTGAGACGAATCAGGAGCGCGGCGCGGATGTACAGCGCGATGCGCAGCACAGGGCCTCGGAGAAGGCTCGGGCCCTGGCCGCTGCGCCGTACGCGGACGCGTTGAAGAACGGCTCGTTCACGCATGACTTTCTTGCGCACGCCACGCGAATCGGGTTTACGCAGCGCATGAAGGTGCAGCCGATCTGGCTTGGAAGCACGCTGCGCTTGCAGGCTCGGGAGCGGCGGTTGGAACTTCGGCCGACCCCGGACGGCGTGCGGGCTCACTACTTCGAAGACGACCAGGAGACTGGAAGCGAGATTGTGGATCTTCAGGGGAACGCGGAAGAACTGGCGCGGCGCTGGCTGGCTGCCTGAATCACGTTCGTGCTGACATTCTAAACGAGCTGCCGCATGCTCCTGTTGGATGTCTAAAGAAGCGGCACGCACCGAGGTGCCTCAGGGCACGCTGGACCTGATGGTTTTGAGGACCTTGGAGAGCATGGGTCCCCAGCACGGGTTCGGACTTGCGAAGCGCATTGAACAGCTCTCCGACGGCATTCTAAATTTGAACCTAGGAACGCTGTATCCTGCCCTGCTCCGCCTGGAGCAGCGAGGGTGGATTGTGTCCGAGTGGGGAGTCTCCGACAACGGCCGAAACGCGAAGTTTTACCGCTGACGCCAAAAGCAGCCGGCAAATCGCGCAGGAGCAGGAGAACTGGACTCGGACGGTGCGACCAAGAGCTTGAAGACGAGATCGGTTTACATATCCAGTTGCAAGCCGAGGAGTACATGGCTCTCGGCTTGTCTCCGGAAGAAGCGCGCCAAAGAGCGCGCAGCGATTTCGGAGGAGTGACGCAGGTGAAGGAGGCGCACCGAGAGATGCGCACATTGCTTGTCGTCGTATGCGGTAACCCGCCGTACGCATGAGTTCGGCGTGCGAATGGCAGTCGGCGCGCGATCGACGGATATCGTCCGCCTCGTTGTATCGGGAGGAGCGCGTTTGGCCATTGCCGGAGTGTTCGCGGGAATGGCAGGGGCATTGGGGGTGACGCGATTGCTGGCGGCTCACGTTTATGACGCGCGACCTAATGATGCTGCAACCATTACCGCGGTGGTCCTGGCGCTGACGGCCGTTGGAGTCGCGGGTGCTTCATGGCTGCTCGCCGAGCGGCCGGCGTGGATCCGAATGTTGCACTCCGGTGCAATTGATGCGATCTACGAGTCCAGGGCGGCTTGCAGGAGCGCACGGGTATAGGCCACGTTGAACGCCCAACCGGCATAGCCTCCACCGCCTGGGTATTGAGCCTGGAAGCCGGGTTGCTGCGTGTCATAGTCGAGGGCTCGCGGGTGCTCGGGGTGAATGAGACGCGTGTATTTGTGTTTGACGAGTTCCTTCATCACAGCGAACATGTTGACCTCGCCTGCATCTATGAAGACCTCGCTGTATCTTTCGCTGGGCTTGCGCACGATTACATTTCGAAAATGCACGTGATTGATGCGGTCACGGGTACCGAAATAGCGGCAGACTTCGACCGGATCGTTGCCGGTTTCCCATGTGACTCCGCAGTCGAAGGTAATCCCGTTCGACGGGCTGTCAACAATCTTGATAAGGCGCTTCCATCCGTCAACCGAAGCCATGATCTGGCCTGAGCCGCGGCTGATGGGAGCCGGTGGATCGTTCGGATGAATCGAGAGACGCACACCGGCTTTTTCCGCTTCAGGGATGACGGCTTTGAGGAAGTAGGTGATGGTGCTCCACAACTCTTCGGCTGTGTGGACACCCTCCTGCGGCAGCGGCGGCAGGTCCTTCACGCGATCGTAATCGAAGGATGTGATGCCGGAACCTCCGCGGGCGGTCTCGCCGTAGTAACCTTCGCTGGCTCGGTGGCCGTACCAGTTGTATTCGAGGACGGGGATGCCGACTTTGCCGGCGACGCGAATATTGCGGATGGCGGCTTCAATTTCGGCGTCGCGGCCCGGTTTGCCGTATACGGCGTCGCGCAGGCCAGGGAGGTACATGTGCGCCAGCGTAAGTCCGCCGGCTTTAAGGCGGTCGACGGCGCTGCGGAGGGCGGCCTCCTCCCACGGTCCACGAATCTCGCTGGTAAGCACGTAATCGACGCCAAGCTGCTTGATGCGCCGCATGCCTGCTTCATCGAAGGTTCCAGCCGAGTGGCGAAGAGGGCCGATCTGCTGACACACCTTGGGCGTGTTCGGGCCTTCGGCGCGCGGGCCGCGGATCTTGGTTTGAGATGGCTGCTGCTGCGGACTGGCCGATGAGGAAGCTAACGCTGCCGCGCTAGCCAGTTGCATGATGTGACGTCGTGAGAAGTTTGTGCTCATGGCTAGGCTCGTCCGGCGAAGGAAGCATCTTCGGTAGCGACCTTCACCTTTTCTCCTTCTTTGATGAAAAGGGGGACTCGGATCTCAAGCCCCGTTTGAAGAGTGGCGGGCTTGGTGACCGCGCCGCTCGAAGTGTCTCCCTTGACGCCGGGTTCGGTGGTGGCGACTTCAAGCTCAACAAACATGGGTAACTCCAGGCCGATAGGATTGCCGTTGTACTTCATCATTTGGACCATTGCGCCTTCGATGAGGTAGTCGAGCGCGTTGCCCATTACGCTTTCGGTGAGCGTGAGCGTGTCGAAGGATTCCTGGTCGAGGAAGTGGGATCCGTCGCCATCGCTGTAGAGATAAGACGCGGGCACGGTCTGCAGGTCGGGCTCCTTGAACTTCTCCCCGGCTTTGAAGGTTTTCTCGAAGACGGCATTGGTGAGGAGGTTGCGAATTTTGAGGCGGACGAGCGTTTGGCCGCCGCGAGCTGTGGGCGTGCTCACCTCGGCTTCCATGCAGAAGTAGGGAACATTGTCGAGCTCAAAGAGGGTCCTGCGCTTTACGTTGATTGCGTCGATGAGTACGGCCATAGCTTGGAAGATTCTTTCAAGTATAAGCGGCGACTGCGGCTAATCCTGCGGGTAGATGAGGTAGGTTTCGCCGGCGATCCGGAGGTAGATGCACTGTTCGTCCATCTCGCGTGCGAGACCAGCGAGGTAGCGCTTGAGCAGCGGATCCTTGCCCGGGTCGGAGAGCGATACGGTGAACTCACGGTGCTCGCCGTAGGAGGCGGCGCCGGAAGCCTCTTTCCAGTAGCCGAAGATGGTCCCGGCCTGGGCGGTGTAGCCGCCGAAGTTCTCCATGAGGAAGTCGTGGAGCCGCGATTCGGGGGAGGCGCCATCACGCGCGGGTTCTTTCAACTTCAGTGAGGGTAAGAGGAAGACGGCGGGCGCGCCGAGACAATGTTCCCGAAAGTTCATGATTTCGAGTCTAGCGCTCGCGATTGCTAACCGCCGCCGGTACCGATAAAGTTGCGTTCAGATGGGTCAACGGCGATGACAGCGTTAACATCGCCGTACATTCCCGCATTGCTGGAGTTTACGCAGGACGGCGAAGATGTACTGTGCGAATGTGGTGCTTGAGGCAAGGGGGACTGGCCCGCGTATTCCCGAAGTTCCAGGATTAAGATCAGATGAACGCTGATTGTGTGCGCGGCGCCTGCGGCGCCGAGGCACTGTGATGCTGCGGCTTGTGTGTTTAGTGGTGGTCTTGACCGGTTGTATTTGGGCCAGACGTATCAGCCCACGTTCGGAGTCAGTTGACAAGAGGCCGACGCCGGCGTGGTTCGCGGATGCAAAGTTCGGCATCTTCATTCATTGGGGCGTGTAGTCAGTGCCGGCTTATGCTCCTGTGATTCCGGGGAAGCTCGCATATTCAGAGTCGTATTGGAATGCGATGACGGCGGGCAAGTCTAATCCGGAGGCCAACGATGTTCAAAAGGGCACGTGGGCATTTCACCGGAAGTGGTACGGCATGGAGTTCCCGTATCAGGACTTTGCTCCCCAGTTTCGGGCTGAGTTGTTCGATCCGGATCATTGGGCGGATGTGTTCCACCGTTCGGGCGCAAAGTATGCCGCGCTGACGTCCAAACATCATGACGGGTTTGCGTTGTGGCCGAGCAAGGAGGCTTCGGGGACCTGGGTGCATCCGTGGAATGCCATGGATGTTGGGCCTAAGCGGGATGTGCTCGGGGATTTGACGGAGGCGTACCTCGCTACGTGCGCGAGCACATGGCACCTCAGTTCAAGGATCTTGTGACGCGATATAAGTCATCGATTATTTTCAGCGATGGCGAATGGGATTTACCGTCGTCGTAGTGGAAGAGTCCGGAACTGTTGGCGTGGCTGTTTAACGAGTCGGCTGTGAAGGATGAAGTCGTGATTAATGATCGCTGGGGCAAGGACTCGCGACATAAGCACGGGGGATATTGGACGACCGAGTATACGCCGGGCATGCGCGGACTGGATCATCCGTGGGAAGAGAGCCGGGGCATGGGGTTCAGCTATGGCTACAATCGCGCGGAGCGGTTGGAGCATTACCGCACCACGCGGGGGCTCGTGTTGACGTTGGTGGATCTGGTGAGCCGCGGGGGGAATCTGCTGCTGGATATCGGTCCGGGCGCCGACGGCACAATTCCAGTGGTAATGGAGGAGCGGCTGATCGAGATGGGCGATTGTCTCGAGGTGAATGGCGAGGCGATCTACGGGACGAAGCCTTGGAACCGAAATATTCAGTGGGGCTCGGAGCAGGTTCTCGAGGTCGAGTACAACAAGGAGTTCGGGACGGCTTACGATTTGATGGCTCTTGTCGAGGGGTCGGCTGCGGGGGTGGCGCTCCTGGGATCCAGTGCGCCGGTGAAGTTTACCGGAAAGGGCGGAGGCGTCGCGGTGGAGTTGCCGGAGTTGAGCGAGGACATTCGGCGACAGCCGGCGTTCGTGCTCAAAATCAGCCGGTAAGGCTCGGCGCTAAGGTGTTTTTGGTACCTAAGTACCAGTAATTGCAAAGGATGCAGGGATGTCTAAGGGGCAGGTCTTTGTTCTCCTCTTTGACCCCATTCGGCTGCTCGCGGCTGGCTTCGGAGGCTGGCCGCTTTTTCTTTGCTTGACCTCGCCCGAGGTCAAGGTGTAGCATCAATTACTACTTTAAATGGACAGCGGTACCACACGAAGGGTGGAAACGCGCTCGACGTGCGTTCTTCACATTTACGATTCGCGAAATCCTACAGCGGGTTGCTATTGCTGCGATATCGGCGATGTGGCTTCGGTGGTGGCTCCGCGATGGGTTCAGTACATTCCGGCCGAGCATCTGTGCGGGAATTGCTTGGAGCTTGCTGCGGGGGAGATTGCTTTGGAGGGTGCTGATTTGTA
>DASQDN010000017.1:0-2203 GCA_035634155.1 Bryobacteraceae bacterium
AGCGAGTGTTGCGTCTGGAGGGGTGACCCTCGGGCGAAGCGTACACAGCGAGTGAGCAGGCCGCGTGATGGAGCCCCAAAATCGGCACGTTGCCCGGAAGCCGACGCCGTAAGCTGGTGCGGAAGGCAGAAGTGACGAACAGAAAACCGATTGTGAGTCACAGGGCCGGGGTCTGAGAGCGGGGCATGTTCACATCGGGGTTCTCCGAGGAACTTGGGAGACCTGACGACTTCCACGTGAAGAGGCGGGGAGGAGAAGCCGCCTGACCAAGCTCCAGGTCCTCTGTCCGGCAGCGCCTGTCGGGGGGAGGGAGGCTCGGGAGAAGGAGAGCGACACGAAAGCGAAGAGGCGCAACGTGGTCATGCAGCGCGACCGGGAAGGACAGCGATGCGGACGGGGCGTCAGGAGTCAGAGCTTCTCAGTACGACCAGTGAAGGTGGGGAACTCATCCCCGGAGGACCCACCGGAGGAAAGAGAGAAGCCGGGCCATGGAGCCGTGATGGGAAACACAAACGGGACCCCGATCTCGAAGAGCGTGTCAACGACACTGAAGCGGATAGCAGAACTGGCGAGGAAGCTGTCAGGGAAGGCCCTGCTCAGTCTCGCTCACCATATCGACGTCGACTTCCTGCGCGAAGCATACGCGCGCACTCGAAAGAACGGCGCGACGGGCATCGATGGCGTCACGGCGCGGGAGTACGAACGAGAACTGGAGAAGAACCTGCGGCGTCTGCTCGATCAGTTCAAGAGCGGAACGTACAAGGCTCCGCCAGTACGCCGTGCGTACATCCCGAAAGCTGATGGCGGACAGCGACCGCTCGGCGTTCCGACGTTCGAGGACAAGGTGCTGCAGCGCGCAGTGACGATGGTGCTCGAAACGGTCTACGAGCAGGACTTTCTGCCGTCATCGTACGGGTATCGACCGGGCACGGGAGCGCTGTACGCGCTGCGTGATCTCCGGCAGGAGCTGATGGCGATGGGAGGTGGGTGGGTGCTGGAGGCCGACATCCGGTCGTTCTACGACAGGATGGTCCACCAACACCTGAGGAGCTTTCTCGACAGGAGGGTGCGAGACGGCGTGATCCGTCGGGCCATCGACAAATGGCTGAAAGCAGGCGTGATGGAGGAGGGGCGGATTCATTTTCCGGAAGACGGATCTCCGCAGGGAGGTGTGATCTCGCCGCTGTTGGCGAACATCTACCTGCATGAAGTGCTGGATGTGTGGTTCGAGAGCGTGGTGAAGCCTCGGATGCGAGGCCGAGCGCGACTGATCCGCTATGCCGACGACTTCGTGATCTGTTTTCAGCGGGAGGACGATGCGCGAAGAGTGGCCGAGGTGTTGCCGAAGCGACTCGCCAGGTACGGTCTCACGCTGCATCCCGACAAAACGCGTCTGTTCCGATATCGCGCACCGGACGAAGGCGGCCACGGCCAGCCTCCGACGTTCGACTTTCTCGGTTTCACGCACTACTGGGCGCGGTCGCGCTCCGGGCGGTGGGTGATCAAGAGGAAGACGATTGCGAAGAGGCTTGCCCGGAAGGCGCACGAGATCTGGGCGTGGTGTCGCCAGAACCGCCACGAACCGCTCGAGTGGCAGCGGAAGCGGTTGGCGAGCCGGCTGCTGGGGTACTACAACTATTTCGGTATCACTGGCAACGCCGGCGCGCTGGACGCGTTGTTCCGCTCCGTTCAACGGGCATGGCACTACTGGCTGAGCCGACGAACCCAACGGGGCACGATTCGATGGAAAGACTTTGCGCAGATCGCCGAACGTTTTCCGCTTCCTCGGCCGCGCATCGTTCACCACTGGGTCTGAACCGTCCGCAGCGAATCCATGATCCGAAGAGCCGGATGCGGGAAACCCGCACGTCCGGATCCGTGGGGGGCCGGGCGGGCAACCGCCCGGTCTACCCGATAGCGTGAGATCCGTTAGCCCGACTGCCCCGGAATGCACGAGGGAAGGCGACCACGCTCCGTCATGGGCCGATGCGCAACTATGCGCCGATGCGCGAACACTGGCCAATCGTGATCCGAAACGCGCCGAACGTTCAAGGGGCGTGTCTATCAGGAGAGCTCCATCGCTATCGGGAACCGCGCCACGTTACACCTTCCGCGCCGTATCGACGGCAGCCGCTTAATTAATCAGCCCAATATCCAGGTCGGCGGCGGTAATGCGCCAGCGCGAGCACGGAAACGTGGGTTG
>DASQDN010000018.1:0-5372 GCA_035634155.1 Bryobacteraceae bacterium
TGGCGCATCGCGGCGCTTCCGATTGGGCAGGAGCTTGGCGGCGGCTCAGATCGGGGTCTCCTTCATCCTGGTTTTGGCTGCGGGGCTGTTCGTGGGCACGCTGCGCAATCTGATGAACACGGATCTCGGCTTCAAAGCAGATGGAGTGATGCTGGTAAACGTCGATGCCCGAAGGGCGGCAAAGAATGGAAACGAACGTGTGACTCTTCATCGCGATGTGTTGCATCGCTTGCGAAAGCTGCCCGGTGTCGCTTCGGTTTCGGCTTCGGGTCTTGTCCCTCTGGGTCGCAACACATGGAATGAGTGGATCGCTTCGGACGGGTACGGAGGCGCACCCGGACCAGACGCGCTGCTGTACATGAATGCGGTAAGTCCCGGATATTTCCAAACGATGGGAACGCGCTTCATTGCCGGGCGGGACCTGAATGAATTCGACGGCGCCACGTCAACGCCGGTGATGATCCTGAATGAATCGGCGGCGCGCCGATTCTTTGGCGCTACGACCGCTATCGGACGGACCGTCCGGATCGGCAACGCTGCCAACGGTGTGCGTTTTCAAGTTATTGGCGTAGTGCAAGATGCGAAGTATGAGCGAGTGCAGGAGAAAGCGCCCATCGCCGGCTTTCTTCCGCTGCAAGTTGTTCCAGCGCCGACTTACACATACG
This sequence comes from Bryobacteraceae bacterium, assembly GCA_035634155.1. GTDB lineage: Bacteria > Acidobacteriota > Terriglobia > Bryobacterales > Bryobacteraceae > DASQDN01. The sequence continues at coordinate 666 of DASQDN010000018.1, forward strand.
AGTTGCGACATACGGGCCCGGCGAGTGTGCTGACGCCGGTAGTTCGATCGACGATTGCCGCCGTCAGCAGGGATATCGGTATAGAGTTCCAGAGCTTGTCGACGCACGTGGACGCGTCAGTGCAGCAGCAACGCGTTCTTGCCGCGCTTTCTGTGTTGTTCGGTGGGTTGGCCCTGCTGCTGTCGATGGTCGGGTTGTATGGTGTGACGGCTTATTCGGTGGCACAGCGGCGCGCCGAGATTGGGTTGCGGATGGCCCTGGGAGCTCGTACGAACTCCGTGCTATGGCTGGTACTGCGGGAAGCGGCGGTGCTGCTCGGCTCGGGCATTGCGTTAGGTTTGGCGGGCGCCTTGGCCCTGGGGCGTTTGCTGGCGACCTTGCTCTATGAGTTGAAGCCAAACGATCCAGCCCAGATCCTCGTTGCGGCGGCGATGCTGGCAGGAGCGACGGCTTTGGCTGCGTTCCTTCCTGCCTGGAGTGCGGCCCGGCTCGATCCGATGCGAGCGCTGCGGGATTCGTAGCTGCGCTTCGTGCGAGGTAATCTGGCGCAGCGGAACGGATACTGCGGCGCGCTGGATAGTCGAAGATCAGGTTGTCGGCGCAAGGTTTGCTGACGGCCGAGATCGTAAGTTCCGGCAGGACTTTGATTGGACAGAACTCGGAGTTCGATGCGTGAGCGTTGATGCAGGGGACCGTGCGAACATCAAGGCATGCCGGTTGACAATTCCGCCGATACTCGCGGCATCGGCGGCCATCCAGCCGGGCTGACCACGCTTTTTCTAACGGAGATGTGGGAGCGCTTCTCGTATTACGGGATGCGCGCCATTCTCGTGTTGTTTATGGTCGCCCCGGCAGCGCAGGGTGGTCTCGGGTTTTCGACCAAAGAGGCCGCATCGCTGTACGGCACGTACACGATGGCGGTATATCTGCTTGCGCTGCCGGGCGGGTATATCGGCGACCGCGTTCTGGATCCGCGCCGATCAGTGCTGCTGGGCGGTTTGTTGATGGCGGCTGGACAGTTTCTGCTTACCGTCCACACGATGGCGTTCTTCTATAGCGGGCTGACGTTGATCGCCGTAGGCACCGGTTTGTTGAAGCCCAACGTGAGCACGATGGTTGGCTCGCTGTATAGTCCGGAAGACACACGGCGCGATAGCGGGTTCTCGATCTTTTATATGGGGATCAATGTCGGGGCATTGCTTGCGCCACTGGTTTGCGGTTGGCTTGCAGAGAGCGTTGGATTTCGGGGGTTTCTTGCTGGGATCGGAGTGGACCCGGTTCGGAGCTGGCATTGGGCATTTGGCGCTGCCGGTGTAGGCATGCTGATTGGGTTGAGTGTTTTTGTATTGCAGCGGTCGCGATTGCCGCGGCCGGCCCGAAAATGCGCCGCGGAGAACACGACGATGACGGGTGACGGTGTGTTGACGCGTGAAGAGTGGAAGCGGATGGGCGCGATCGTTGTCCTATTCGCATTCACTATCATGTTCTGGGCGGCTTATGAGCAGAAGGGCGCGAGTCTGAATCTGTTTGCGAAGACGCTTGTGGACACTCAGATTTTCGGGTGGCAGTTCCCCGCGAGTTGGCTGCAATCACTGACGCCGTTGTACGTGATTCTGCTTGCGCCTTTGTTTGCTCGGATGTGGATTGGTTTGGGGGCCCGGCAGCCTTCCAGTCCTCGTAAGTTCACGCTTGGCTTGCTGGCGATTGCGATTGCGTTTTTTCTGCTTGTGCCTGCGTCCGCACTGACTGCGGAAGGCAAGATCAGTCCATTGTGGCTGGTGGGCGTTTACTTCTTCGATGTGGTTGGGGAGTTGTGTCTTAGCCCCGTGGGACTTAGCACCGTGACGAAGCTGTCTCCGGCGAAGTTCACGGGGTTGATGATGGGCTTATGGTTCTTCGCCACCTCGCTTGGGAATAAGCTGGCTGGATTTCTTTCCGGCTTCTTTGTGGCTGGCGACCCTACGCGGTTGATGACATTGTATGGCGGCATCGCTGTGGGCCTGCTGGCCGCGGCGGCGCTGTTGTTCGTCTTGACGCCTACGATTCGGAGATGGTCCGGCGAGGCGGCGTGATCTACCGACACTTAGTTGTTCTTCTCAGTCGGCGCAAGTCGGCCATATCGACCGTCATCGAAATCTTGGATCTTCGGAGTGGAGGCGGTAGGCTAAGCTTGGCTTAAGCCTTGGCGGAAAACACCACTGGAGTTGGAGAATGGCTTGTGTCTCGGTCAACCCGGCTCCAAAGAAGCAAGAATCTGCGAGCCGGGTACCCATACGACATCGTCCCGCATAATGCGGATGGGGCGGATGGCGCACCACGATCGCCCTGGGGAGCCACAGCGCTACCAAGTTAGCCAGAGCAGCTTCAAGGGGTTATTGGCCCTGAACGCGATCGCCCTTTTTGAGTCCACCGGCAACTCCTTTAAGTTGGAGTGGGCAGAGTTGGAATCTCTCGGAGCTGACAGTACGGTCGGAATCACAGCCGTGTGCGGTAGTTCGGCTTGGGGGTCGTCGCGATTTTGTAACCAACGTTCCTGGTAGGTTCAATTGTGCGCTATGTCCATGAAACCTCCGCCGGCTTCTCTGAGGAACCCCAGGAGGAACCGGCGGCGATTTCTTGTAACCGACGAACCATGACGGAGTACGAAGGGCGGAAAGTGTCGAAAGGATAAGACCGGGGGGCAGGGCGGCGGTATCATCAAAGCAGGTTGACGGGATGCTGAGCGAAGCGCAGATTAAACGTGCATGGGAAGGGATGCTTGCAGCCGAGATCCGCTCTAACTACTTCGCTGAACTCGCGCATGGCTATAGTACTCAGCAGCGCAAGGTGACGTGGGGAACATTGCTTTTCTCGTCGGGCGCTGTTGCAACCACACTGGGAGCCCTGCCGACCGAGATCGCTTGGGCGAAATTCGTTCTACCCCTCGGCGCTGCCGCACTCAGCCTATACTCCCTTGTGCAGCAAAACCAGAAGCGATCGACAGACGCGGCCGACCTGCATTTCCGGTGGAACAAGCTAGCGCGCGACTACGAGCGCCTGTGGGAGAACGTCTACGGCGATGAAGCTGAATCAATCCTGAACTCGCTCTCGGATCGAGCGGCCGAGTTGTCAAAATCCAGTACGGCATTTCCGAACGATGAAAAGGCATTGTTGAAGTGGCAGATGCACGTTGAAAACCATCATGGTGTTCTCCAGCCGCAAAGCTGAGATGTAAAAGAAGTTCGGGCGACCCGACCGCTGCAAAGGGGACTATCCTCCTATACCGCGTCCACTGCCGCCGCCTCCCAAGCCGCCACCTCCACCGCCACCGAAGAAGAACGCCTAAGAAACCAAACCGCCCGCGAGTGATAAACATACCGAGGCTCGGGGAGATGTGGGAATCTCCTCCGCCTGTGAGGATTTGTGAAGCAACTTTCCTGCTTGTGTCGCTCTGCGCCAGCCTGCACCCGACGCCTATTACTGGAACGCTGCACATCGGCGGCGAACTCTGGTTTGACCGAAGCTACACCCGGTCGATGGAATTCAACTTTCTCGCGCAAGATGGTACCTGGCGACTTGACTTCTTGGGGCCCTATAGCAGCAGACTTGCCAGCGATTGACGATTCCGGCGCGACTTTGCAATTCATTTCACGCTCGATCCATTTTCGATCACACTGGAGAATCGGCGGTAGCTTTCTTCTCTGAAGATCTCACGGGAACTTGTCTAAACCTGTCAACATCAGCGTCTCAAGACAACGGTTTTCTGACGATGAGCGGCACCTGGCTTCGAAACCCATGTCGCCAGAGGCGACGTATTACATCGCGACTTGGCGATATACATTCGAAGCGCGGTCTGTAGCGTCAACGCCGGAGCCTTCGACTACGGCCACGGTCGCGCTTTCTTGGGGCTGCTCTTAATAATCAGAAGACCCAGAACTCGTGCTGCGCGTTCTGCGTCCCGCACGTGATCGGAGCATCGACCGATACTTAGTTGTTCTTCTCAGTCGGCGCGAAGCAGTTTTGCGGGGTCGATCCGCACCGCTCGGATAACCGCCGGTAGCGCGGCGAGCATTGCTACGCCAGCGATGCTGAGGAGCGGGACAGAAAGCAGCGTCAGGTCAGCGCTTGTGACGCCGAATAGAAGTGTCCGTATGTACCGTTCCGCACTTAGTCCGGCAGCCACTCCGAGCGCTGCTCCAAGCACCACCAAGGCGAAGACATCCCAGGTGACTCGGCGGACAACGTTCGCCCAATTTGCGCCCAAGGCCATGCGAATGCCTATCTCTCGCCGCCGTTGGAGCACGGAGTAGTCGAGCACTCCGTAGAGCCCCACGCCAGCAAGCAGCAGCGCGGTTGCCGAGAAGAACAAAGCAAGCATCGCGAGTAAGCGTTCACGAATCGTATGAGCGTTGTCGATCTCTTCCTGGGTGCGCGCGTTGGTGACACGAAACTCCGGACGTGCGCGGGACACTTCGCGACGCAACGCGGACATCATCTGCGCAGGATCCGGGTTGACGGTTCGCACCATGAAAGCCGCGCGGCCTTTCGGCATCATCTGGCCGTCCTGGTCCATCGCGGTGTACGGCACGTAGGCCACCGGCGGAATAGGGGTGCGCACGTTGTCATAGCGCGCGTCCTTGACCATGCCGACGATCTGGTAGCGCCTTGGAGGCCCGTTCTGCTGGGGGATGTCGAATGATTTGCCTACGGGGTTTTCCCCCTGAAAGT
>DASQDN010000019.1:0-1807 GCA_035634155.1 Bryobacteraceae bacterium
CCGTCCTTCATCTTCATGCCTGGGCCCGATCCACTGCAGGAAGCTGTGCTCGGGCGCTGGGGTATCACAGCGCTGTTCGGCAAAGGAGGCGACCCGGAGAGTGAACTCTGTGGTTTCCTGGACCGCCTGAATCAGGCCGTCGGCTGACCGGGCACACGCTCATGCGAGCGAATCTTCCCTCACAGTAAACCTGAAGTGAACGGACACCTCAGAGGCCGTTCAACGCGCCCCTGCCAAACCTGCATCATCGAACGCAATAGCGCTTCGAGCCAGACCAGAACAGGTCATCGCGCCGTGGGCAAACGCGTTCGGCCGCCGATGTCGTGCCACAGCAGAACGGGAATTCAACCATGATGATGTCCAAGATTGCGCTGCTAACGGCAGCGGTAGTCTCCTTCTCCTCCATTGCGGCTCTCGCTGAGGCTGCTTCAACCCGCACTCCACCCCCGGGCACAAGTTCGAGCAGCGGCGGCAGTTCAACCAGCAGCGGCGGTAGCTCCAGCAGCGGTGGAAGCTCCAGCAGCAGCGGTGGGAGTTCCAGCAGCAGCGGTGGCAGTTCGAGTAGCAGCTCAAGCAGCAGTTCGGGCAGTTCCGGCGGCAGCAGTTCGGGCGGCAGCTGCGCCAACGGCTGCGATATCGCGACGCCAGGTGAGCCCTTCGTTCCCGACCTTCCGCCGCCTCCCGAGCCGGTAGTCTTCTTCGACCCAGCCGGCAAGAGCAAGGCCGAGATCATGGCGCACCTGAAGTGCGGCGATAAGCTGGGCCAGCTCGGCAACGTGACGCCGGAAATCGTCGGAGCCATCGCGGGTGAAACCGTGAAGGTGGTGCCGGTCTGCCAGTATTCCTCACTGGTGGGTGAGCAGTCGCCCGACCTTCTCCACGCTGTCGGAAATGCCGGCGGCCTTCATCCCTCGATCGGGGCGAACCCTGTCCTCGACGGTGCTCTCGATGGCCGCGGGTACAATGAAGATCACGTGGTCGGGCTCGCGCTCGGCGACAACACAGTGGTTCTCTACGTCCATAAGAGCTGAGCATGGCCAACGCCGGCGGGGTCCTGGCCCCGCCGATCGGTTCTGGTGAACCGAGAATGAATGCTGACCTCACCGCCAGTTCAATGGGTCCTGGATATACGACCTCAACAGCAATTCGAACCTGGAGGGTTCAGATGAAAAAGCAGCACGAAAAGGTCCTCGTCGCCGTGCTTGCCGGACTTGTCATCCTCAGCGGCGCCACATTTGCGGTGCAGCCCGTGATGGCCGCCGGCTACACGGTCGACGCCATGGCGCAGGTCGCGGGCGTTCCCAAGTGGGATGTCCTCAATATCCGCAAGTGGCCCGCGTCCTACTCACAGAAGATCGGCGCCCTGAAGCCCAAGGTCCACGTCTGGGTCGAGCGCTGCATCATCAATGAAGAGGGCGGCTCTGACTGGTGCCTGGTCGAGCGCAATACGAAGCGTGGCTGGGTGAATTCGAAGTACCTCACCCTAGTTGAGGAATACTGACCGGCGATTACCCTGAAGCTTCCTAGTCCTTCCTCCCATGCATTGACATTGCCGGCCTAGTGCTGTCCCAAACGGACTGCCCAGGCCGGATTTTTTTATGGACGCCAATCCCGTTCTCGTCGAGGCGACCCGTGGCAACTGGGTCGAAAACCGCCATCGCGGCGCATTCGTCGTCTGCAACGATAAGGGTCAGGTGGTCGCCGCCGCGGGCGACATCGAAAGCCACGTGTTCCCACGCAGTGCGATCAAGTCGATGCAGGCACTCACCCTGTTCGAAACAGGCGCTGCCGAGCGATATCACTTCAC
>DASQDN010000020.1:0-6535 GCA_035634155.1 Bryobacteraceae bacterium
AAGCCGGCTCGTTGAGCGCGCGAACGTGTGTGCCCCATGGGCCTCCGATTCTTCTACGATCTACTTCCCCGAAAGCAGCCGGCTGAGGTCCGGATGCAGTAGCTCAATCACGTCAGGCTTTTCCATATCGCCTCGTGTGACCAGCACAGCCGATAAATCCACTCGGCTGACGACACGCTCGCCTTTCAGCTTGCGCCCGATCGCCTTCACCGACTCGTACCCCATGACGAACGGCTTCTGAATCACCAGCGCGTCGATGAACCGGTCCTGTAAGTCTGCCACAAGTTGATCGTTGCTATCGAATGCCACCATCCGAACCTTGGCATTACCGCGATTCTTTAGAGCGAGCACCGCGCCGGCGGAACTCGACTCGTTGTCGGCGAACAGGCCGCGCAAGTTCGGATGCGCCGCCATAATGTTTTCCGTCGCCGCCCGAGCCTTGGCGCGATCCGCCATCCCATATGCGGTCTGCACGATTCTAATATTCGGGAACTTCTTCGTAATCTCTTCGCGGAAGCCTTCCTCGCGCTCCATGGTTGCCGCGCTACCGGGCATGAAGCTGATAATGGCCACCTCGCCTTCTTCCAGCAGTAATTCCGCGAGTTTCCGCGCCGCTATTCGGCCCCCTTCGCGATTATCGGTGGCCACATAGGTGACGCGCTTGTCCGTGTCGATATCCGAGTCGAAAATCGCGACCGGAATGCCCGCGGCTGCCGCTCGATTCACAATGGCAACCAGCGCCTTGCGATCGACGGGCGCCAGCGCGATGCCGGCCAATCGGCGATTGACCATCGACTCCACGATGGCGATCTGACGGCTGGAATCGATTTCCAAGGTGGGCGCGTTCCATTCCACTTCCAATCCGTATTCCTTGGCGGCTTGCAGCGCTCCGGCGTGGACGGTCTGCCAAAAAACATGATTGGCGCCTTTTGGCACAACGCCCACTACTTTCTTTTCGTCTTTTGCACAACCAGCAAGCATCAATACAGCAGCAATTAGGGATAGATAGCGCATGGTACGGTATTCCTAATGGTAGCCGTGTGTGTGGGACGTGTGGGCGAGTTGCCGCCCGGACGCATGGCTGAAGTGACCGCTGCCGACGGCCGTCCTTACCTGGTGTGCAACGTCGGCGGTGAGTTCTATGCGGTGGACGGCCGCTGTCCGCATCGCGGCGCTCCGCTGGCGTATGGAGCGCTGCACGAGCACACCGTTGTCTGTCCCTGGCATGGGTGGGAATTCGATTGCCGCACAGGCCGCGGTGTTTGCGGCGATGTCGCCACAGCACGCATCACCATTGAAGAGGATCGCATCTACCTGCATGCCGGAACTGCCTGAAGTTGAGACCATCGTGCGCGAGCTTGCTCCGCGATTGCGTGGACGCCATATTGTCGCCGTGGAAGTGCTGCAGCCACGCATCGTGCGTCACTCGCGGGTCGACGTCTGTACCACGCTGCCGGGCAAGCGCATCGCCGATGTGCGGCGCCACGGCAAGTTTATCCTCGTCGATCTGAACGATGGTTGCATCACGATTCATCTCGGGATGACGGGCAAGCTGCGGTTCGACGGACCGCCGGGTCCGCACACGCGGGCAATCTTCACGCTGGACGACGGCTCGCTGCTTTATGACGATCCTCGGATGTTCGGCGCGATCGAGTGCGGTTCCGAGCGTGTGGAGCGCCTCGGGCCGGATGCTTTAACAACGCTCGCTCCGGAGAAGCTTCGGCGCAAGGCGCATATCAAGGCAGTGCTGTTGAATCAGTCGGTGTTCAGCGGCGTCGGTAACATCTATGCGGACGAAGCGTTGTTTCGAGCGGGGATTCGGCCGACGGCTCGGAACATAAGTGCGCCGCGCGCGGCAAAGCTCCTGGCAGCCGTAGACGAAGTGTTGCGGGAAGCCATAGAGTTTCGCGGATCTTCCGTGTCCGATTACGTCGACACGGAGGGACGCAGCGGCTCCTTCCAGACGCGGCATTGCGTGTACGGGCGTGCGAATGAGCCGTGCGTCAAGTGCGGAACGCCGATCAAGAAGATCGTGGTCGCGGGACGGGGCACGCACTACTGCCCCAAGTGCCAGGGTTAACTGCGCTTCCTGGGGCCTCGTGGAGGAGGTCCGCCGCCGGGCCGCTTGGTTGGGCCGCGGCCGCCACCCGGACCTCCACCGCCGGTTCGCTTGGGTCCGCCAAACGCGGGTCGATCGCCACGATCATCGTTGCGCGGGCGCGGCGGCCGGCCGCCTCCCGTACGATCGTTGTCGCGCGGCGTGAAGGGGCCTCGTCCGCCGCCGGCGCCGCCGCCACCTCGGCGGTCATCGTCCGAGCGCTGGAAGGGCTTGCGTGGAGGACCACCGGAGGGCGCGCCTCGGCGCTCGTATGGTTTCTGGTCGCGATCGTTGCGGCCACCCCGATTCGGCGGGCCGTCGGCACGTTGATACGGACGTCGGTCGGGGCTATCTCCCCCGCCAGGTCCGTCAGCACGTTTGTACGGGCGCCGCTCGCGGCGATCCCCTCCGCCAGGTCCGTCAGCGCGTTTGTACGGACGCCGCTCAGGGCGATCCCCTCCGCCAGGTCCGTCAGCACGACGGAACGGCGGCCGTGGAGGACGATCGTCGCGACCACGATCTTCCCTTGGTCCGGCGGCAGGGCGGCCCCGACGATCAGCGGGCTTCTTCCGATCGTCGCGATCGTCACGCCATTCGAAGAACTTCTTCGGCGGTCCTGCCTTTTTCTCCGATTCAGGCGCATCGGCGCGGCGCTCGAATGGCCGGCGCGGCGGAGGAGGAGCAGGCGACGTTTCGATCGGCTCGGGCTCAGGAAGCTTTGCTTCTTCTTCCTTCGGCTCCGAAGGCGTTCGCTGCTTGACGACGGGGCGAATCGGAGTGCGACGCTTTTCTTCCACCGCTTCGTCGTAGGTTCGCTTAGCAGGCTGATGCTGCTTGGCCGCTCGCGGCTTTTCTTCCTTCTCAGGAGTCGCTTCCATGACCGCGTCGGCGGCTTGCACCGCGGGGCGCATCGCGGCGACATCATGAACGCGAACAATCGCAGCTCCATGCAGAATCGCCGTGGTTACAGCGGCGGCCGTGGCGAACTCCAGCGCCCGCGGATCATCGGCATTGCCCAGGAACGATTTTCGCGATGCCGCAACCAACACAGGCAACGCAAACTTCTGTAATTCACCAAGGCGGGCCAGGATCTCATGATTCTGCTCGCCGCGCTTGCCGAAGCCTATCCCCGGATCGATAACGAGGCGTTCCCGGCCCACACCGCCGCGCGTTGCGCGATGAATCGCTGCTTCCAGTTCGGATAGCAGCGTGCTCATCACGTCCTTCATCGGACCCAGCCGCGCCCAAGTCTCGGGGGTGCCGCGCATGTGGTTCAGGATGAGTCCGGCGTCCTGTTGCACCACCGGCTTGACTAAGTCCGGCTCCCACGTCAATGCCGATACATCGTTGATAATCGACGCGCCATGCTCCAGCGCTTTTTCGGCGACTTCCACCTTGTATGTGTCGACGGAGATGGGCACATTCAAGCGACCTTTCAGCCGCTTCAAGACAGGCACCAGGCGGCGAAGTTCTTCGCCGGCGTTGATGCGCTCGGACCCGGGACGTGTCGACTCGGCGCCGATATCAATGATGTCTGCGCCTTGCGCTTCCATCTCCAACGCTCGCTCCACCGCAGCGTCCGTGTCCAGGTACTTCCCGCCATCGGAGAACGAGTCGGGTGTGACGTTCAGGACGCCCATGATGAGCGTACGCTCACCGATAGTTAATGCGTGGTCGCGGACTTTCCAGGTTGTTCGAGTGCGGGTCATTCGTACCTAAGGCAGACGATTGGATCGAGATTCGCGGCGCGGTTGGCGGGATAGTATCCAAAGAAAAGCCCGACGCCGACGGACATCGCTACACCAAGCGTAACCCACAAGGGCGAGACGAATGCCGGAACCGACGGGATCAACGTCCTCACAATCAAGGCGAAGATTCCACCGAGCAGCACACCGATGATCCCCCCGATGCCCGTCAGCACTACGGCCTCCAGCAGGAACTGCACACGGATATCGGACTTTCGCGCGCCAATCGCCTTGCGAACGCCGATTTCGTTGGTCCGCTCGGTAACCGATATGAGCATGATATTCATCACGCCAATGCCGCCCACCATTAGTCCGACCGAACTGATAATGCTGGTAAGAATCACCAGTGCGCCCGTGAGTTGATTCCAGAGCGTGGACAAGAAATCGGGCGACGTCATCTCAAAGTCGTTTTCCTGGTTGTAGCGAACCTTGCGCACACGGCGCATCGCGTCGGTCACTTCGTCCTTGGCGATCTGCGGGTCGACGCCTTTGGCCACCGAAAATGCGAGGAACAATTCCTTCGATTCCGGATATTGCTTGCGGAAAAGCGTGAATGGCATCACCACAAATTGATCGACGCCCGGACCGCCGAACATACCGGGGTCTTTCTCGAACACACCGACCACTTCGTATTCCCGGCCATTCATCTTCACCGTCTTGCCGATCGGATCCACCTGGCCGAACAGCGAATCGGCCACGGCCGCGCCGAGGATCACAATCGGCCGGGAATGCTCGTTGTCAAAGCGCGTGATGAATCGCCCTTGCGCGACCGAGAACAAAGGAATGGCATCGGCATACTCGGGTTCGGCGCCGCGGAGGATGACGCGCTCCACCACGTTCGCGCCGTAGCGGATGTCGTTGTTTTCACCGAAGAAAAACGCGCGCGTGCCGAACGTCGTCACGAACTCGACGTTGCGGCAGGCAACGCGAAGATATTCCGCTTCTTTCTCGGTGAGGAATTTGCGGGTGCGGATATGCTCGGGCAGACGGCCAAAGCGAGGACCCGCGGGGATTCGGGATACGAAGTACGTCCGCGATCCGAACGACTCCACTTTGTCCTGAATGTACTTGTTCAGGCCGTCGATGATGGATGCCACGGAGATGACGCTGGTGACGCCAATGACGATACCCAGAATCGTCAACCCCGACCGCACCTTGTGCGACCGTAGCGTGTCCACGGCTACCAGCAGGTTCTCGCGAGCTTCAGCCTTGGTCATTCTTCAGCCCTCATTATTCAGCTCGCAAGGCGACCACCGGATCGAGATTCGAAGCTCGTGTGGCCGGATAGATCCCGAAGAACAATCCGATCACTGAACTAAGGATCAGTCCAAGAATCGCCACCCACGTCTGTACAGCCGCGGGAAAGGCGGTGAAGGTCCGCAGCAGTGTTGCAATCAGAAAACCGGCCGACACGCCAACGACGCCGCCGATCAGGCACTGCATCACGCTCTCGGTGAGGAACTGCTTGGCGATATCGCGCTTGGTTGCGCCCAGGGCGCGCCGCACTCCGATTTCTTTCGTACGCTCGGTCACCGACACCAGCATTACGTTCATGATCACAATTCCGCCCACTACGGCCGAGATGGAACTCACCATCATGAACACCGCGAAGAACGCTCCGCTGATCGACTGCCACAGCGAGATATAGCTGTCCTTCGTGCCGATGAAGAAGTTGCTCTCCGCCCCGGGACGTACATGCCGGCGGCTGCGAAGAATCACGGTCGCCTCATCCTGGGCACGCTCGAAGCTCCCCTGCGTGTCGTTGGTGAGGATGTTCAGCGTCAGGCTAAAGCGCGGCCGCAATCGGAAGAACTGGCTCAGCGGCACGATCGCGAAGTTGTCCTGATCCTGCCCAAGCACGCTGCCGATCTTCTCGATCACACCGATGACGGTGTACTCGATGTTGGCAATTCGAATTGATCGACCCAGCGGATTCGTTCCTGCGAAGAACGTCTGCACCAGGCTGTCGCCGATCAGGCAAACTTGCGCCGAGCGCTCGTTCTCAGATTGAGTGAAGTAGCGGCCCTGCGCCACCATGCGCGTGTCGATATCCACCATGTTTGCGGTGTGGCCGTGGATGTTGACGTCCGCCAGTTCGTTGTCGCCATATCGAACCCTCGCGGTGGTGCTGCCTGTCGCGCCGACTTCCTTGCAGTTGACGCACTCGTCGCGCACGGCCTGCCAATCGGTGAGTTCGATGTGCTTGTTCTTGAGCGCCTTGACAACCACGTTGAAGTCAGTGGCCGCGAACGGTGTCCGAGCCACTTGAAAGACGTTCGTGCCCAGGTTTGCGATCTTCTGCTCCACGTATAGATTGGCGCCTTGCACGATGGTCATCACGGTGATGAGAGTGGCCACACCCATCGTGAGCCCGATCACCGTCAGCACGGTTCGGAGTTTGTGCGCCTTTAACGAGGCGATGCTCTGCGCGGCGGTGTCCTTATGTAGAAGCATTCACCTGCACGGAGACGAACCTGTACTTCTTGCCCGCCCGCACGATGTAGTCTCCAGCGGCGAGCTTGTGGGCCGGCCCGGTAAGAGCCACTTCTTCGCCCGAGGGAACCACGAACACCGAAACGCCGTTCGATTTGATGATCTTGTCGGCCTCGGTGACGGAAGAAACAAATTTAGCTTGCGTCAAAGCGCGGTTTAGCCGAGTGTCTGTCACCTCAAAGTGATCCAGCGTCTCAAT
>DASQDN010000021.1:0-27465 GCA_035634155.1 Bryobacteraceae bacterium
CACGCCTATTACTTGAAGTATCAGAACCGGCGCCCCGACTACATTTCTGCGTGGTGGAACGTGGTGAACTGGACCGAAGTGAATCGCCGCCTAAAGGAAGGCAAATAAAAGATCTTGCCGAATCGTAAGCGGGGCCACGCGCGAAACGTTGCGGCTCCGCACGGCCTACCCTATACTGAATAGAGAGCTATCCAAAGCATGATGATTTTGTTGACCATCATCCATGTCCTGGTGTGCGTTTTTCTGGTGATCGTCGTCCTGCTGCAAAGTGGCAAGGCGGCGGATCTGGCAGGCGCATTCGGTGGCATGGGATCCCAGACCGCATTCGGCCCTCGCGGCGCGGCCACAGTTCTTTCCAAGGCGACTACAATCGCCGCGGGCGTGTTCATGTTAACGTCGCTGTCGCTGGCCATTTTGGCAACCAAGAATGCGGGTACCGGATCGTCCGTATTGGAGCGCAATCAGCCGGCCACGAAAACAGCAACTCCGGCTACGCCGGGCACGACACCGGCAACTCCGGGAACGCTTCCTGTCCCGGGAGCACCCGCGGCTGCGCCGGCAGCAGGTCAGCCGTCGGTGACGCTGGACTACGGCAATGGTCAAACGAAAACGATCCCGCTCGACGTCAACAAACTGCCAAAGGTTGACCCGAACAAGCCACCGGCCCCGGCAACACCGGCTCCGGCGCAGCAGCAGAAATAAGTTATAGCCACGAGTTTGCGGAGGTGGCGGAATTGGCAGACGCACTAGCTTGAGGTGCTAGCGATCGCAAGGTCGTGGGGGTTCAAGTCCCCCTCTCCGCACCATAGATTCAAATGCACAAAGCGGCCCGTTCGGGGCCGCTTTCGCTTTGTGCTGTAGGAGTCAGTTAGCCGGGCTCCCGAAGGCTCGGCTTAACTTGTCTGCGCTGAGTGCCTGCGGTGGGTGACCCTGAGCAACCAGCAATCCCCGAGAAAGCAGAATCGCATAGTCTGCATAGCTCATCGCTAGCGCATCATCGGTAGCCGTCAGCAAGGTCGTTTGTCTTTCGCCCGCGGTGCGCTTCAGCCATTCCAGTAAGCGGTGCCGGTGAAGCCGATCTATTCCATCCAGCGGGTCGTCGAGCCACAGGTGCGCGCCGCTGGAGGCCGCGCCTGCAACGAACGGACCAAGCGTTCCGGCGAGCGCCAGGCGCAGCCGGTCGCGTTCGCAAACGCTGGCGGCGGTCCGACCGTAAAGGTGCGTAAGTCCTAGTAGCTCCAGGGCTTCCAAGAATGCGGAGTCGCCCCAATTGGGTTCGTTTTCATCACTCGTGGCTTGGCATAGATCCGAGCCCAGCAGCGGGCAAGGGTTCAGTTGAGCGCCGGGGCAAGCGAACACGCACGCGGTGCGCTTCTTGGCAGGCCACAAGCGCGCTGGAACCTGCTGGATTGCAACCGAGCCGTCATCCCCGGAAAGCTCGCATAGCAGCGCCTTCAGCAGAGTAGTCTTGCCAGACCCGGGCGGTCCCGCAACAACCGTCAGGACCCCAGGCGGGATAGTGACGGAGACGCCGTTCAACGCGACGTTTGAACCATAACGAATCGTTAACCGGTCAGTTTCGATCGCCCGTGCCGACGGCGCGGGCTCACAAGCAGCTTCGCCTCGGTGAATATGCCTCCACACCTCTCGGCTTGATCGCATACGACTCGCTCCAGATCTCCTGGACAAAGTATCGTACGAACGTGAGTCCACTTGCAACGCTCTTGCAACTGAGTGGCTGCTGTTGCGATCTCTACGCGCGGATGTCAGAGCTGGCGGATCCATCCGGACTGGCTACAACCACGCTATAGCCATCGGGGTCTCGTATCCAGAGTTCCCAATGATCGGGGCCACCTCCGCCCTCGGGAGGATTGCGATGTTTTGGCAGCACCACCTCTACGCCCATGGCGGCTGCCCGTGCCTCTACTGCATCGAACTCATCCGTCTCGAACCAAAGAAGCACGCCGTTGCCAAACGGGCGGTCCTCGGGATCGCCGATGCGGCCATGATCGTGCTCCTCTTGGAAGCTATGCAACTGCATCACGAGGATGCCGTCTGCCAGGAGGCGTTCGTAGGTCGAGCCGCCGTGTGCGCTCGCCCAACCGAAAAGCGTCTGATACCAGCGACTGCTTCGCTCGACGTCGGTTACCGCAATCAAGGGGTGAGGGCGCATCATGCACGCTCAGTCTACACCTTTGCACCCATACACCGCACATAAGAAAGTATCGGTAAATTGTCTTGACACGCCACAGTGCCTGTGATTACATATTTCTACCCTTTGCGACGTGTCCTGCCGGGAACAGCCTGGCTAATGTAGCTAATTCGACTGCGAAACAGCGGTTCATTTGCTACGCCTTTCCCCAAAATGCCGAAACCAGGAGGCGTGTTCCCATGCTCCAAAGCTTCTTCGTCTATCTCTTCTATAAGGTCGGAACGAACCTGCATAGGAACGTGTTTTACGGAGCCGGGGCCATTGTCGTAGCGCTGGTGTTTTCCCGCTCAACCTGGTCGGATTTAGCCTACTACAAGATCGCAGACAACGATGCCGACCGAGGCGCTGTGGTCGTCAAGAACGATCCCTTCGGCGACCGCGTAGAGAAGATCGCGTATCTCAAACAGAACTGGTCGACTGCGGACAGCTTGTGGTTTTACAACATCACCCAGGGTTCCGATTTACTGCCGTACGACTTTTTCCTTGTGCTCGAGAAGAGCGACTCGCAGGAATTGTTCCGCTCGGACGAGAACATAAACCGCTACCGGTACATGCCTCAAAAGAAAACCCGCAGCAATCCCGATGGCCTTCCGGTGGGCATGGTTCTTGACACATACAAAGGCAAGAAGTTCATGGGCTTCACCTGCGCGGCCTGCCACTGCTCGCAGGTGAATTACAACGGTGTCGGCATTCGCATTGACGGCGGTCCTGGCGCTGCCGATATGGACACCTTCATGAAGGATCTGGCTGCGGCGATGTCTGCAACCAAGGACAATCCCGCGAAGCTCGAGCGATTTATGAAGGCGGTCGAGGAGAAGGGCAACTACGACAGCCGCGATGAAATCCGTAAGGACCTGGAGGCGTACACCGTCCGACTTCACGCGTACAATTTCTTCAACCAAACGACGGCCCCTTACGGATATGCGCGGCTCGACGCCTTTGGCCGCATCTACAACCGCGTTCTGGAGCACGTAGTCAATGGAGAGTCGCTTAGGAATGTTCTGAAAGGTGCGATCTCGAATTCCGAGATCGACCGACTCCTGGCTAAAGTGCAGCCGGTACTGACCAGTGACAATCGCGATCAGTTGGTGTCGTCGCTTGCTTCGATGATGTCGGACGACCAGCAGAAGCGAGTTCGCGCACGGTTATTCAACTCACCGAATGCGCCAGTCAGCTATCCCTTCGTTTGGGATATCCCGCAGCACGACTACGTGCAATGGAACGGCATCGGAGCAAATGCCGGCGTGGGCCCGATCGGGAGGAATGCCGGCGAGGTGCTGGGCGTATTCGGCACGCTCGATTGGGCCGAGAAGGACGGCTGGACTATATCGTCCGTTTTGGGCGGCCAGGGCTTCGGTGACAAGCACATCAGCTTCACCTCCTCAGTAAACGTGCACAATCTGCGCAAGATCGAAAGCCGGCTCTCCACATTGGAATCGCCCAGCTGGAAAGACGCGGCTGAGCAGGGCCTTCTACCTCGACTCGATTCGTCACTGGTCGAGAAAGGTGAACTGGTGTTTGACGAACACTGCGCGCGCTGCCACGCGCAAATCGAGCGTTCGAGTCCCAGCCGGCGCATCGTCGCTCACATGGGAAAACTCGCCGACGTGAAAACGGATGAAGCCATGGCGAAGAACAGCGTGCAGTATAAGGGATTCAGCGGCATTCTCCGCAACTGGTATTCGCAGTCCGGAGTAGGTGGAATCCTTCTCGACACACGCGCGCCGGCCGCCGCAATCCTTACCACAGCTACGGAAAACGTGGTCGCAACACCTGATCCCGACAAATGGTTCTTCACCCGCGGCGCTGACTGGGCGGTTGATCTCATCGACGAGTTCTTCAGCAATGAGATCAAGCCATCGGTGAAGTCAGGCGATTACGATCCGGACACCACGGCCGCTCCGTTCGGCTCGCTGCTCGCGTACAAGGCGCGTGCGCTAAATGGCATTTGGGCGACCGCTCCGTACCTCCACAACGGGTCGGTACCCACGCTCTATCACCTGCTCCTCCCGGCCGACCCGCAACCCGGCGACCCCGCCGGGAGCGAATACCGGCCTAAAAAATTCCAAGTTGGCTCACGTGAGTTGGATGTGACGAACGTCGGCTTCCGCCATGGTGAGAACGAGTATCAGGGCTTCTTGTTCGATACTACTCAGCAAGCCAACAGCAATGCCGGCCACGAATATGGGACGCGCAAGATGACGCCCGAACAGCGCCGTCAACTCGTCGAGTACCTCAAGAGCTTGTAGCAACAGGAGAGCGTGATGGGACCTGCACCGGCTAATTTTCTGGATCGTATTGACCGCGAACCGGCGGAAACGCGGCTGAAACTCGTCCGCGACATCATGGCCGCCCATCCACTGGCGTTCTTCAAGGAACTGCGGGCCAAGCGGCCGGTAATGGTGCTTCCCGAGTGCACATTGATCGCGCTCTACGACGACGTCATCGAGATGCTGAACATGCCGAAAGTGTTCACAGTTGCGCTCTATGAGCCCAAGATGGCGAACGGCTACCTGATGTCGCACGATGATGACGCGCTGCATTACCGCGAAAAGTCTCTTATGCAGGGCCTTCTCAATCGCGACGATCTGCCTAAAGTCCGCAGTATGGTCGGTGATATTTGCCGGGACATCCTCAGCAACGCCAAGGGCAGCATCGACGCGGTCGGCGGGTACTGCCGCCTCGCGCCCGCAACCATTGTCCGCGATTACTTCGGCCTCATCGGCATGCATCGCAAGGACTTGATGGAATGGTCCTACTGGGCGCAGGTGGACACGTTTTACAACCAGCCCTTCGACATCGCAACATCGGAAGAGCGGAAGCACATTACGGACATGCACAACCGGACGAGTGAGAAGCTCGGCAAATACATTGCCGCGCTGATCCTTACCCGAGCGGTCGCGCAGAAGTTCGCTTTCCTCACGGCGCCTGTGAAGAAGCTTTGGCGCAAGCTGACGCGCCAGGACGACAAGACTTTCCACGATGACATCGTTACCCGCATGCTGCGCACGAAGTTCCCGTCCGAAGTCGACTTCGACATCAAACGCGTTGGAGTAAACGCGGGTGGACTGTTGATCGGCACCATTGAAACCACGGCACAGTCAACGGTCCAGACGATTGAGTACCTGATCAAACGCCCCGAACTGCTCAGTCAGGCAATCAACGCGGCGCGTCTGGACGACCCCACAACTTTCGACGGAATCGTCTGGGAAGCTCTTCGTTTCGTTCCGATTTCGCCGTACATGTTCCGGCAGACCGCTAGCGAGTACACGATCGCCAAAGGCACGAACCGCGAAACGACCATCCCGCCGCGCACCAACGTGCTCGCCCTCACTCAGTCGGCAATGTTCGACGAGAAGGCGTTCGACGATCCCGAAGAGTTCCGCGCGGGTCGCAATTGGTATCACTACTTCACTTTCGGTTACGGCGCCCACGAGTGCCTCGGTAAGTATGTCGGCATGGTCATGATCCCGGAGATCGTACGTCAGATCTTGCTACAGCCGGGCCTGCAAGCATCCGGCAGCATCGTTTACGACGGACACATGCCGAAGTCGTATGAACTGACCTGGAGCGCATAGCCGGATCGTCACACGTTGGGCGCGGCATTGTCCAAAGATTCATGAATGCCGACAAAAGCTACAACGTGCAAAGCATCGCTATTGGGGTCTCCCCCGAACAAGCTATCCGATATATTGCCGATCCCGCCAACCTGCCGAAGTGGACGAAGGCCTTTCAGTCGGTGAACGGCGGGCGAGCGGTGATGGCGACACCAGCGGGCTCGGTGGAAGTCGAGCTTCGCGTAGACGCCTCAGCCGAAACTGGCGTGATTGATTGGACGATGGTATTCCCCGACAACACCCGTGCGAGAGCCTTCTCGCGTGTAATCGGCGCCACCGTCGATTGGTCGCTTTACATATTTGCACTCACCGCGCCGCCTACCGCGCTTGAGAACCTTGAAGGAGCCCTCTCTCAGCAAGAGCACACGCTTCGGGAGGAGTTAGTTCTCTTAAAGACGATTCTCGAACGGGAGTCCGCCAAATGATTCCAACCCAGGCGCAGGAACTCGCCACGCGCGCCATCTCCGGCGATGCCGCGGCGCTGGAGCAGCTTTTATCCGAGTTGCATCCGTTGGTGTATCGCCTGGCGGTGCGAATGTTGTGGCATCCGGAAGATGCCCGCGATGCTACACAGGAAATTCTCATTCGCATCCTCACCGGACTTTCGACATTTCGCAGCGAAAGCGCCTTCTCTACGTGGACGTATCGCATTGCAACAAACCACTTGCTGAACATCCGCAAAAGCCGCATGGAGGAGCAGAACTATACGTTTCAGCGCTTCGGACATGAGCTAGCGGAAAACCTGTCGGAAAGGCCGCCCCAGGAGAACGCGCTGCTGCTCGAAGAGATCAAACTCGGGTGCACGTTTGGAATGCTGCAGTGCCTCGACCGGCCGGCGCGGTTGGCTTATATTCTTGGCGAGATCCTTGAATTCAACCATGAAGAAGCCGCCGCCGTGCTGGAGATCACTCCGGCGGCATACCGGCAGCGAATTTCTCGGGCGCGCAGCCGAGTAGTCGAGTTCATGAGAGCGCATTGTGGGCTTGTTGACGCGGCAAATCCGTGCCATTGCAGCAGGCGGGTAGAGTTCGCGCTTCGGGCCGGCCGGGTTCATCCGGATCGCCTCCTGTTCGCGAGAACACCCTCAGGGAACCTCGCCTTCGAGGTAGAAAAGCTGGACGCCGCACGCAGCGCGGCTGCTCTGTACCGGTCAGCGTCGGACGCAATCCCGCCAATGCTGTTCACCCAGCAGATTCGCGATCTGCTTTCCGGCTTCGCCTGAAGGCCGAACAGGCGGGCCATGTCATCCAGCCGCCCCAGTAAGCGCATCCTCCAGTAGCGTCGTATCTGATTCGCGAATCGTGCGTACGCTGAAGGTGCTGCGCCCGCTATACAAGCTAACCTCCAGCCCGACGCCGAAAAGCGGGATTTCAATCACGGTGACCGTCGGCATGTTGCCGAAATTGCACGAATTCGTCAGCCCCGCAATGTATTTCACACTACCGGCGGCGTTGGTGATTGCATTCAGTCCGGCATCGCCTTTCCGAATTGCTTGGATAAGATACCGGATGTTCGCCAACCCCGAGGCCGCGGTGGCGAAGCCCTTCATTCGCAGCCCGACGGACAGGTTCCAATCCATGCCGTTCAACACACAATACTTCAAGTCGGCGAGCGTAGGCAATCCACTGGCCACCACCAGCACTCCCGACCAGCCTGCGCCCGCGCCGCCGCCGAATTTCAGCGTGTCGATGCTCATCGAGTAAACGTCAGTGAAGTCGGCCGAGAACATCAGCGCCTCGGTTCGCTCGTATCCCGCCGCTGCAAATGCGCCCGCCTTCGCCCCGACGCCGACCCAAACGCCGGGACGCGTGATATTGACCTCATCTTTCGGGGTGTCCGGCCACGGCACGCGCGCCGGAAAAGGCGCCGGTTCTTCCTGGAGCTTGTGGCGAGTGTAAATGTAGCCCGGCGTCAGATGATCGCTGAAGATGTGATTGTAGCCGTCCTGCGTCGCATACTTGCAGCCCACGAAGTTACGCAGGTACCAGTTGACCTCTTTGGGGTTCCTCGTCTGGAAGTTGTAGTGGACCAGGTCCATCGGGTCGGACCAACCATCCTTAGCGGCTACTTTCCACCAGTTATCCCCAAACCGCACCTTGTAGCGGAAACCGCCTTGCGGACCCCATTTGCCGCCTTTCCAGTCAAGGATCTTGGCCGGCGGCTTCGATCTCACCTTGCTCAAGTCAGCGTTCAAACCGTACGGATTGGAGCTCATGTAGTGTTCGCCTCAACCTTACATGTGCAAACGATCCGCAAAACTTATCACGGACCTGCGATGCGGCGCGCCTGCTCTTCGGTCAGCAGTCCCGCCTTGGGTAAACGCCGCGTCAACTCCCTCCAATTTGCATCGCTTGCGAATACGCGCTGGAACAAAGGGAGCGCATCGTTTACCCGCTGCATGTTGGCCAGCGCAATCGCATGCCAGTACACCATCTCCACATTCCCAGGAACGAGTGCTGCCGCCGCCGAATACTCGCGAAGCGCGCGCGGATGATCCTTTGCCTCCACTGCGAGATCGCCTTCATTCATGTGGTTATAGGCGCGCTGCAACGTCACCAGCCGCCGTAATTCCTTCAGCGGTTCGGGATGATCATCCACGCGCAGGTCAAAGATGCGATCGGTCCAAGGTCGTCCGGTCGGTTTAGCCCTCACCACGATGAGGGCAGCCGATTGGCGTCCGCGGATGTCGCCGCCGGCCGCTTGCGCCGCATCCAGCGCGGCCATCATACGCTCGGCCAGATCGCCTTTGCTGTTTCGGAAAGCGCTATCCATCGTGGGCCAGACCTTCTCATTGAGCATCATGTTGGCCTGGACGGAGAAGGCATCGCCCACAATGTGGCCTGCCGCCGTGATGTTCTTCGCTCCGGTATGCGCCGCCACCCTGCCCTGAGCATCGATCATGGCAACTTGGCGCACGTCCCGACCTTCGTCTCCAGCAAGTAGCGAGCGCAATGAATCTGGCGCGCTTCGTCCTGCGCGCATAAGATCGAGCCCGAGTTTTCCGTAGGCAGGATCCACAAACGACTGCGTCGCCACCGCGCCCACACCGGCCTCTGCCCACGAAACAATGCTGCCGACCGAAAACCAGTGGCTCTGCACCGCGACACCCATCTCACCGGTGGTCGCATCCCGAGCCACAATTGAATACGTATGCACGGGACGCGCGCTGGTCTGCGCGTCCATCGCCGTGCTCGAAACCAGGCACGTAAGCGCTAATGCGGCGGCTTTCATCGTTCGTATTCTAACTGGCGTTCAAGCGATCTGCGTAGAGGCAGCTACTCGGCGAAGGCTGCCATCGAGAGGGGACTTCTCCCATTAAGGGCACTGAGATATTTCGCCCTCGAAGCTGCGGAGTCTTCCGGCCGCTCCACATTGCGAGCTGAGCACCCCACATCGCGTCGCCCGCCGAACGTGGGACGATAGCATCCATGCTCTCGCCGACCTGGCTCGTCGCCGCACTCTGCCTCGTATCGCAGGCTCGCCTTCTCGCTCAGACAATTCCGACCATGTTCCCACCGGTGCGCGGCACCCGTGAGATGATTGCGGCCGCCAACAACTTCGAAGTAGAAGCCGGGTATCGGCTTCTCAGTGGCGGAGGGAACGCCGTCGACGCAGGAGTCGCGGCAGTGCTCGCAGCCGCCGTGACCGAGCAGGCACGCTTTGGCCTCGGCGGCGAGATGCCCTTGTTACTAAAGATGAAGGGCAAGCCGGTCGTCGCGATCAGCGGCGTTGGAACGGCGCCCGCTCTCGCGACAGTCGAGGCGTTTCGCGGTCGATCACCCGAGCCATGGGAAAGGCTCACGCGCATGCCTCCCATCCCCGTGCAGGGCATCAGGGCCGCGCTCGTCCCAGGCGCGTTCAGTGGCTTGCTGGTCGCCTTGGAACAGCATGGGACTAAGTCCTTCGCCGACGTGGTAGCTCCGGCGATCGAATACGCGGACGGCTTCCCAATGGGAGAGGAGTTCGCTGCGTTTCTTCGACGCGATCAGAAGATCCTCGCCCTTTGGCCCGCGTCGGAGGCTTTCTTTTTGCCAGCCGGAGCCCTGACAGAACGCGGCCAGATCTTCCGAGAGCCGACACTTGCCGCGACGTTGCGCGCGTTGGCGAACGTGGAACGCAAGACGCGCGGCAACCGCGCGAAGAAGATCCGCGCAGTACACGATTACTTTTACTCCGGCGCACTTGCGAAGCAAATCGCAGCGTTCTCAGAAGAAAACGGAGGATATCTCACGTACGACGACCTGAGGAAGTTCCGCGCCGAGATCGATACGCCGCGCACCATCAAGTACCGCGGCTATGAGATCTACAAGCCCGGCTTCTGGACACAAGGACCGGTGATGCTGCAGGCGCTCGCCATTCTGGAAGGTTACGATCTGCGCGCGATGAAGCACAACAGTCCCGAATACCTGCACACGGTTGTCGAAGCTGTGAAGCTTGCTTTCGCTGATCGAGACCGGCACTACGGCGATCCGAAGTTCAGTACTATCCCCGAACAGACACTACTCTCGGAAGCCTACGCCAAAGAGCGCCGATCATTGATTGACGTCAACCGAGCCTCAATGGACCACCGGCCCGGCTCCTTTCAGACAACGAACGACACAATACGGAGCGGAAGCGAGCGCCAACTCGGTATCGTGGTGCAGGACACCACCTGCGTGAACGTGGTTGACCGGAACGGCAACTTCTTTTCAGCGACCCCCAGCGGAGCATGGCTTCCTTCCGTGATCGCCGGGAGCACCGGCATTCCGCTAAGCTCGCGCATGCAGCAGTTCGTACTCGAGCCCGGTCATCCTAACCAACTCGCGCCAGGCAAACGACCACGCGTCACACTCAGTCCCACGCTCGTGCTCAAGGACGGCGAGCCGGTGATGGCAATGTCGACACCCGGCGGAGACAATCAGGATCAGGCGATGCTGCAAGTGCTGCTGAACATCATTGATTTTGATATGACCCCGCAAGAAGCAGTGGAAGCGCCCCGCTTTTCAACCGAGCACTTCTACGCTTCGTTTGCGAACCACGAGTTCGTTCCCGGCAAGCTGAACGTGGAAAGCCGTGTTTCAGCCGCGACCGTCGAGCGTTTGCAGGCGCTAGGGCACGGCGTTCAAGTCACGGGGCCGTGGAGTAACACTTCGGCGCCTACAGTGATCTGGTTGTCCAACGGCGTCCTTCACGGTGGAGCGGACCCGAGGCGCGGCCGCTTCGTCTTCGGGCGGTGATCGCGGAGACCACGATGGTTAGACTCGGCGTGATTCTTCTAGCGATCGGCTGCATGGCAGAGGCCCAGACGTTGCGGGTGATGAGCTTCAATGTGCGCTACCCATCCAAGTCCGACGGACCCGACCTGTGGGAGGTACGCCGCGATTTCCTTGTCGACACTCTTCGAAAGCACGCGCCGGACCTGATAGGCACCCAGGAACTATTTCACGAGCAAGGCCAATACATCGTCGCCAAGCTCCCCGATTTCGCGTGGTTCGGCGTGAGCCGTCGCGGCAACAAAGAGGATGAGCACATGGGCGTCTTTTATCGCAAAGACACCCTGGAACTCTTATCGTCGGGTAACTTCTGGTTGTCGAAGACTCCGGACGTACCCGGGAGCATGGATTGGGACGTGACGCTGCCCCGGATGGTCACCTGGGGTGAGTTCCGTCACCGCAAGACCGGCCGTCGCTTCCATCTTTACAACACACATTTCGCGCATCGTGCCCTCGACGAGAACGCGCGTGTGGAAAGCGCCCGTGTGTTGGTCGACCGCATTAGCAAGTTGCCACCCGGCACGGACTTGATCGTCACGGGCGACTTCAACACGGATGTCGGCAGCGAGCCGCATAACCTCCTGAGGACCATGCTTGCTGACGCGCACGAGCAGGCGTCCGAAAAGAAGGGCCCCACGGGCAGCTTCCACGGCTTCAAGGGCACTCCCGGGTCCGCCCGGATTGATTGGATTCTTTTCCGCGGCCGCATGAAGCCGCGATTCATGCACACGCTGACGGACAACCGTGAGGGCCGCTATCCGTCGGATCACTTCCCGGTATTGGCGGGCTTTGATCTACAACCCTGATCTGGCCGCAGCAACACAGACGGAATGTTTCTACCGGATAGCTGTACGCGTAGTCTGATTAGACTCCGTGCGCGTAGATTTACCCCGGCGCCTGAATACTGCTAATCCGGTGAGAGCTGAAAGGGCCAACAACCAGGATCCGGGCTCGGGTGCAGGCAGGACCGGATCCCATACCATGCCGACCGTATCCCCCGAACGGTCAATAACGGGTGCATTCGCACCGATAAAGCTGAGGTGAGCCCTGACATTCGATAGCAGCGGAGGACGTCCCAGAGGAAGAAGCCGCGTGTCACCACGAAGAAACGAGAAACGCAAATACGACTCCGTAGCCGGCGAGAAATCTACCGTGATGCCCCTCCATGCGAGTTGATTCACCGCTGATTGTTCTGCATAGAAGGCATTCGTTCCAAGCACGATCTCGGAAGGATCTGGCTCATTGAGAAGGAGCATGGACTCAAGCTCACCGCCACTAAGCACGCGAGGCGCTACGTCGACATTAAAACTTAATACGACATCAAGAATGAGAGTTGTGGGCGTCTGACTCCAGCACCTTGCGACAACATCGCCCAACACACCACTTGCCGCTCGCGGCACCAATGGCGGAACGCCCGCATTCGTTGCGCAGACTACAGGATCGGGGGCAAGATTGCACGCAAGCGTCGTAACTAAGAATAAAGCGGCCGGAAGTTTCATGTGCGATCCGTCCGAATATAGGTGGGGCGCCGATGAGGTCAACGTGTAATGCAGGCTGCAACGTTGTGTCGATCGCGCATGGCCTGAAAAAAGCGTCCATCCCACGATATAGAATGAACGCACCACCATGCCGCGCCTCCTCGTTTTCCTCCTCGCCGTCACGATAGCAAACGCCCAGGACGCTAACGACTGGGTTGAACTCTTCAACGGCAAGAACCTCGACGGGTGGGTCGTGAAGCTAGCCACGCACGAGCTCGGCGACAATTACGCCGACACCTTCCGCGTCGAGGACGGCATGATTCGCGTGGCCTACGACAAATACACCGATTTCGGAGCCCGCTTCGGCCATCTCTTCTATAAGCAGAAGCTCTCCCACTACCGCCTCTCCCTCGAATACAGATTCGTCGGCGAGCAGGTGAAGGGCGGACCTAACTACGCGCGTCTCAACAGCGGCGTCATGATTCACTCTCAAGCGCCCGAGACGATTCTGAAAGATCAGGACTGGCCCATCTCCGTGGAAGCGCAGTTCCTAAGTAACGACGGCAATCTGCAGCGGCCCACCATGAACGTCTGCACACCAGGAACCGAGATCTTCATGAAGGGCGAAATGGTGAAGGCCCACTGCACCAACTCCACTTCGAAAATCTACCGCGGGTCGGACTGGATCAAAGTAGAAGTGGAAGTTCTGGGCTCCGAGCGCGTGCGCCATTTCATCGACGGCCAGGTCGTCCTTCAATATGAGAAGCCGCAGATTGGCGGCGGCGTCGCCAACCGGTACGACCCTGCCATTAAGAAGGACGGGACGCTGCTCGACTCCGGCTATATCGGTCTGCAAGCCGAGAGCCAGCCGGTGGACTTTCGCAACATCCGCCTTCTCAACCTCACCGGCTGTATGGACCCAACGGCGGCGAACTACAAGGCACATTACGTGAATCGCGACGACTCCCAGTGCACCCGGTCCAAACGGTGACATGCTAAGAACATGCGACTCGCAGCAATTCTTCTCCTTTGCACCGCGTTTGCATCCGCACAAACGACCACCACGACTGGACGGCGACTGGTGCGCGCGATCGGTGACGCTTCGGTGTCCGTGCGGCCCGACGCAGCCCGGGTAACGGTTTCCATCACCCGGCAGGGCGCCACCGCCGAGGCCGCCGCCTCGGATAACGCCGCCGCCACTGCCGCGGTTATCGCCGCCCTGCGGCAACTGCTCGGCGCGAATGCCGAGATCCGGACAGTGTCTTATCATCTATCTCCGGTATACGTGTACCCCCGCGACAATACGCCGCCCCAGATCACCGGCTTCACCGCCGTCAACACGATCCAGGCGGTCGCGACGGACATAAATCTCGCCGGACGCATCATCGACGCGGCGATCGCAGCCGGCGCCAGTCGGATCGACAACGTGGCGCTCTTCCTGCGCGACGACGACGCCTCGCGCGCGCAGGCATTGAGACTGGCCGCCCAGCGAGCCCGCACCAAGGCCGACTCGATTGCACTCGGTTTGGGTGTCCGACTTGGCGCAGTGCTGATGGTCCAGGAAGGTGTCTCCTCGCCCATGCCCCCTCAGCCGTTCGGACGAGTGGACGCCGGAGCAGCGGCCGTCACGCCGCCCACCCCCATTGAGGCGGGTACGCTCGAAGTGCGCGCCACCGTTACTTTGGACATCGAAATCGTGCCCTAGACGGGTCGTTGACTTCGAAAGCGCAAATCGGTATAGTTCTGAAGTACCGCTGTATCAATGGTTTGTCAACTAAATGTCGCGATGATTCCCCCGCTGGCGCCTCGCATCACGAACCGTTGAGTTTGCAGATCGGAACCGGAGATTCGTCGTATGCCCAGCAACGAGGACGATCAGAACATTGACGCGCAATTCCCCCCGACTGAGGGGGACTATGCGCAGATGCTCGACGATTACAGCCACTTCGCTCCGCCTGCGGAAGGCGAGGTGCTTAAGGGCTACGTCCTGAAGGTCACCGACAAGGAAGTGATCGTCGACTTCGGCTACAAGTCCGAAGGGCTGGTTCCAATCGCGCAGTTTACTCAAGCCGACGGCTCAGTGCACGTGAAGACGGGCGACACGATCGACGTAATGGTGGATCGCACGGGCGAGCGGCCTGAAGGATACGTGCTCCTTTCGCACGATAAAGCGAAGCATCTGCGCGTGTGGGATGACCTTGAAAAAGCGCAGCGCGATGCGCTCACCGTCACCGGCCGGGTCCTAAGCCGCACCAAAGGCGGACTGAACGTGGATATCGGCGTTCCGGCTTTTATGCCCGGATCGCAGATTTCCGTGCGCCCCGTGCACAATGTGGACCAGTTCGTCGGCCAGGAAATCCCCGTCAAGGTGGTGAAGCTGAATCGTCGCCGGGGCAACGCCGTGGTCAGCCGACGCCTCGCCGTAGCGGAAGAAGAAACCTCCCGTCGCGAGCAGGCGCTGGAGCATCTCCACGAAGGCGCGGTGGTTCAGGGCATTGTAAAGAATCTCACCGATTACGGTGCTTTCGTCGACCTCGGCGGCATCGACGGACTCCTGCACGTCAGTGACATATCGTACGGGCGCATCACGCACCCGTCCGAAGCCTTGCAGGTGGGCGATGAGATCAGCGTCAAAATCCTCAAGTTCGATCGCGAGAAGGAACGCATCTCGCTCGGCATCAAACAGATCAATCCGAATCCCTGGGAAGACATCGAGACCCGGTACGCCATCGGGACCCGCGTGATCGGCCGTGTGGTAAGTGTCACCGACTATGGCGCCTTCGTCGAACTCGAAGCCGGAGTCGAGGGTCTGATCCACATTTCGGAAATGACCTGGAGCCGGCGCATGAAGCATCCATCCAAGGTGGTCCATGCGGGCGATCAGGTGGAAGCTGTAGTGCTCGAGATAAAACCGAAGGAGCGCCGAGTCTCGCTCGGCATCAAGCAGCTCGAGGCCGACCCGTGGACGACCGTAGCCGATCGATACAGCATCGGCAGCGTGGTCGAAGGCCGCGTTCGCAAGCTAACCGACTTCGGCGCGTTCATTGAAATCGAAGAAGGCATCGACGGGCTTGTTCATATTTCTGACTTATCCTGGACAAAGCGCGTCACACATCCCTCGGAGATTCTTAAGAAAGGGCAGACGATCCAGGCGGTGGTTTTACATATCGACCCGGATAACCGGCGCCTTTCCCTGGGCGTCAAGCAACTGCAGCCAGACGCCTGGGAAACGTTCTTTCAAACCCATCAAGTTGGTGATATTGTGCGCGGAAAGGTCTGCCGCGCGTCTAACTTCGGAGTCTTCGTGGAAGTTGCGCCGGGGGTGGAAGGCCTCTGCCATAATTCCGAGATTCCGCCCACCGGCGATAAATCAAAGACAGGTCCCACCCTGCCTGTCGGCGAAGAAATGGATTTTAAGATTATTAAGATGAGTGAGGGTGAGAAGAAAATAGGGCTCAGTGTTCGGGCGGTGGCCGAACACGACGAGCGCAGCCGCCTGGAGGATTATCAACGGCAGGCGGCAGTCGCCACGCACACCATTGAAGAATTCATGACGCGCGGGAATGGCGGGGAAGGCTAACGGGAGGACGGCTAACATTGACGAAAGCGGACCTGATCGAAGAAGTCTCGCGGGTCGTGGAAATGACGCGCAAGGACTCGGAAGTGATCGTCGAGGCGATTTTCGATAGCATCGTGCGGGCGTTAAGGGCCGGCGACAAGATCGAAATCCGCGGCTACGGCAGTTTCCGAACGCGCCAGCGGCAGCCGCGAGTCGGCCGCAACCCAAAAACCGGCACCCGTGTCGAGGTGCCTTCCAAGCGCATCCCTTACTTCAAGCCGAGTAAGGAGTTGAAGGATCTGGTGAACCAGACGGAGACCAAGGACACTCCCGAGGCAGCCCCGGCCGGCACACCGAGCATCCCGAACCCCAGCTAATCGATGGACCATCTCTGGAGCCCGTGGCGGTACCGCTACGTCAGTACCGCCGAGCCCAGCGCAGCCTGCATCTTCTGCGCGAAATCAAAGGAAAATCGCGATGCCGAGAACCTCATCCTCCATCGCGGAAGCCACAATTTCGTGCTCCTGAATTTATACCCCTACACCAGCGGTCACCTGATGGTGGCGCCGTACGAGCACGTCGCAACGCTCGAAGACGCGGATGAGAAAACGGTTACCGAATTGATGCTGCTGACCCGCACAGCGCAGACCAGGCTGCGTGAGGTGTATCGCGCTCCCGGCTTCAACGTGGGAATGAACATCGGCTCTTGCGCCGGCGCTGGCATCGCTGGACACATCCACATGCACGTTCTTCCGCGCTGGCCCGGGGACGTCAACTTCATGACCACAGTCGGTGAAACGCGCGTCATCCCTGAAGACATCCACGAAACCTATCGCAAGTTGCTGGCTTCATTCGGTCACCTGTAAGGTAACGTCACCAAGCTCCGTTCGGCGGCGTCCATCGGGCATGACGAGCGCTACAACACACACAATCGTCGGCTTCTTCTCTTCGCGGGAACAGGCCGAAACCGCAGTCAGCGAACTTGTGCGGGAAGGATTCTCGCGCGACCAGCTCAGCATCCTTGCCGGCGGAAGTCACAGCGCCGCGTCACTGCACGATACGCCCAACGTTGGACCGATTCCCGAAACCGGCAGCACGGAAGATGTCGGCGAAAAAGCGGCCATCGGGAGTATGGCAGGCGTCATCCTCGGGCTTGCCGCGCTTGCGATTCCGGGCGTCGGCCCTATTATCGCAGCCGGTCCGCTTGCCATGGCGCTCACGGGAGCAGCGGCGGGCGCGGCCACCGGCGGCCTGATCGGCGTCTTCACCAACAATGGCATTCCTGAAGACCGGGCAAAGCGCTACTCGACCGCGATCGGCTCGGGCAACGTCATGGTCAGCGTACACGCCTCGCACGATCGCGTCGACCATGCCGCCGACATCCTGCACCGCTGCGGGGCCCTCGACATCGACGAACCAGCCGAGCACATCGAGAATACAAGCAGCGACGCAACCATCAACACACGGCCGCTGCCCGCAAGCGCCACTAAATTCGACGAAAGTACCGGCGTTCGCGCCAAACAGCGCGCTCGCGAGCGCCACGTCGATGTTTATCCCGGCATCACGGGCGGCGGTCCGAATCCAACCTACTAGCCATCCTTCCACACGGCGGGGAAGCCGACCGGCGCGAGGCATATACTAAGTGGCGTGACAGTTCCGTCGCACCGCTCTCGCCGAGGAGGTTTCCCCGCATGAATCGCAGACAGTTCCTTGCATCCGCCGGCGCAGCCGGCATGTCTCTGGCCCCTGCTTTCGCCCAGGAGTTCGATAAACAGAAGAAGCGACGTGTGGGACTCATCGGATCGGGTTGGTACGGCAAGGCCGATCTCTTCCGCCTCGTCCAGGTCGCGCCCGTCGAAGTCGTCTCGTTGTGTGACGTGGACAAGGCGATGCTCTCGCAGGCTGCCGACATGGTCGCCACGCGCCAGGCCTCCAAGCAGCGCCCCCGCACTTATGCCGACTACCGCGAGATGCTCAAGCAAAAGGATCTGGACATCGTCCTCATCGGGACCCCCGACCACTGGCACGCCTTAGGCATGATCGAAGCGGTCAAGGCCGGTTGCGACGTCTACTGCCAGAAGCCGATCAGTGTGGATATCGTGGAAGGCCAGGCGATGCTCGCCGCGGCCCGCAAGTACAACCGAGTGGTGCAAGTCGGCACGCAGCGCCGCAGCACACCGCACCTGGTAGAAGCCCGCAACAACATCATCAAGGAAGGCAAGCTCGGCAAGATCGCCTACGTCGAGATCTTCTGCTACTACACGATGCGCGCTCGCGAGAACCCGCCGGACACCGCGCCGCCCGCCAACCTCGACTACGAGATGTGGACCGGACCCGCGCCCATGCGCCCGTACAACGCGCTGGTGCATCCTCGCCGCTGGCGCGCGTTCATGGAGTACGGCAACGGCATCGTCGGCGACATGTGCATCCACATGTACGACATGGTGCGCTGGATGATGGACCTGGGCGCTCCCACATCGGTGGCCTCCCATGGCGGCATCCTGATGGACAAAGCAAGCAAGGCCAACATCAGCGACACGCAGGTTGCGAGCTTCGACCACCCCGAAGTTAAGATCGTCTGGACGCACCGCACATGGGGCGCAACACCCGACCCGGCGTATCCTTGGGGAGCCATCTTCTATGGCGAAAAAGGCACCCTCAAAGCGAGCGTGATGAGCTATGACTTCATCCCCGCCGACAAGAACGCCAAGCCCATTCACAAAGACGTCACCTACGAACTCGAAGAATACCCGGAAGACAAGACCGAGCCGGCGCTCGAGAAGCACGTCGCGCCCGCCATCCGCCATCACATGATGGATTTCCTGGCTGCAATCGACAAGCGCAGCAAACCGGTCGCCGACATCGAGCAGGGGTACATCTCCACCGCCGCTTGTATCCTGGCGAACCTTTCCACCGAACTCGGCCGATCCTTGAAGTGGGACGCCCAACAAGGACGCGTGATCGGGGACGAGGAAGCCAACAAGCGCCTCCGCCGGGCGTACCGCAAACCGTGGGTGCACCCCGAGCCAAAAAGCGTCTGAAAGACGGTAAAATCGAAGAGAGACGATCTGGAGGTTCTCCCTGGATGAAGAGACTTGTTCTGTCCCTTTTCCTCGCCGGCACGACGTTGATGGCGGCCGGCCTGCAAAATCGAACCAGCGTTCGCGGCTCCTACATGGAAGCCCGGACAGCCGACGTATACACCGGCGCCTGCTTCGCCAACTCGGAAGCGGGGCTGATGGGGGAATTCGCCGTCTTCGGTTGGCGCGTCGATGAAGGATTGTTTGAAGGCGTGAGCCTCGAAGGACTATCGGTTGTCGGCGTTGTGCGGGCCAACACGACCCTCGGCGATGTCCACGCGCGAGCCGCGAATCCTTCCAAGGCGGTTCTGATCGTTGACGAGCGCGCTACGCCCACGCAGCGGCTCGCGCTGGCAGCCTTCGCGCGTCGCATGGGCGGCGACCTTCTGCAGGACATCGTTCGCGTGGAATATCAGCCTGTCGACATCGCGTTTGAGAACAACGATATCCACAGCCGGAAGGCAACTCTCACCGCGGGCAATCTCGCCAAGCTTCAAACCCGCGCCATCAGCACCATGGACAAGGTTTGCAGCCATGAAGAAACCTGGTACGATCCGCTAACCAAGCTCGATCACGCGATGCCCGCCTTCACCATGGCCAACGATTACAAAGGCAAGGACCTCGGCACAACGTGGAGCAGCCCGGACAAGCGCAGCGCGTTCGTCGGCTCCTTTCAACTGCGCGACTAGACGTAAGCATCGCACTGCTGTCACAGAAGAGCGCTGGCAACCATCCAGCGCTCTTTGCTTTTTAACCCCCCAGATTTTAGGCCCTAAGATCCGCGCTGCCGTCGCATGCCGCGAGGGCGAAACCATTTCGGTCTCCTATTGCGCAACCGATCCGGCTTGCAGCCTCTGCGTATGAACGTCCAGATGGTCATAGTGAGTCAATGTTTCGGTGTCGCGAGAGATAAGATATCGTACAAGCAGAATGGATTCCAACAAAGCAATGCCCCGCCGCCAGGTTCTTGCCTCAGCCGCCGCGGCCTTCACCACCTCCCTCTTCACGGGAAACGTGAAGGGCGCAAACGACCGGGTAGCCGTCGCCTACATCGGACTAGGCGCCATGGGAAGCGGGAACCTCGATTACTCAACGAAGATCCCCGAAGTTCAACCCGCGGCCCTCTGTGACGTCTACGCCCCCCACCTGGAACGCGCCCAGGACAAAGCTCGCAAGGCCGGATTCACCCCGAAGGCCGTGAAGGATTTTCGCGAGGTACTTGCCGACAAATCCATTGATGCGGTCTGCATCTCCACCCCCGACCACTGGCACGCCTACATGACTGTGGAAGCTTGTAAGGCAGGCAAGGACGTGTACGTCGAGAAGCCCGCGAGCGTGTACGTCGACGAAGGCCGGAAGATGGTGCTGGCCGCCCGCAAGTACAACCGCGTCGTCCAAGCCGGCACCATGCAGCGCTCGGGCGGCTATTTCAAGAAAGCAGCCGAACTTGTGGCCTCCGGCGCAATCGGCGAGATCACCTTCTGCCATACCTTCCAAAGCGGCGCCACCAAGAAAGAAGGCTGGGGCAGTCCGGCCGATAGCCAGCCACCCGCCGATCTCGATTGGGATCTCTGGCTCGGTCCTGCCGCAAAAGTACCGTTCAATGCAAACCGATGGGGCGTCAAGACGACCACTTTCCCCACCTTCCGTTACTTCTGGGACTACGCGGGCGGCTCTATGACAGATTGGGGCGTCCATCTCATTGACCCGCTCCACCAATGCATGAACGAGGAGATGCCGGCGTCCATCGTAGCGCTCGGCGCCAAGTTCTACGTGGAAGACAATCGCGAAACGCCTGACACGATGCACGCGACGTTTCAGTACGCAAATCACCTCACCACATACGAAAGCCGGACCGCAAATCCGCTCCCGTTGTTCGGTCGCGATCAGTCGGCGGGAAGCACGTTGCATGGCACGGAAGGCACCATCTTCGTCAACCGGCAAGGCTGCTGGGTGATCCCGAACAAAGGCTCGAAGTTAACCGAAGCGGCTTGGGAGAAGGACCGCGAGATGGCGCAGATGAACGTTCCGCACTGGCAGAACTTTATCCAATGCATCAAGACACGCGCGAAGCCGCAAAGCGATATCGAGACCTGCGTCCGATCGTCCACGCCTTGCATTCTGGCGAACCTAGCGATGCGCTTCAAGACGCGAATTGACTGGGATGAGAAGAACTGGACCGTTCAGCAGGGGGCGGTGAAGCCGCATCTCAAAGAGAAGTACCGCAGCCCGTGGAAGCTGGAAGTCTAAACGCCGAAGTGCCGCCCTTGACACTTGGGGAAATTAGTACTAATTCTTTAGTGTGCGCAGACGTAGCCTTCTTCCGACCGAGCAGGAACTTGAGATCATGAAGATCCTGTGGGCTCGCGGCGAGGCGACCGTCCGCGACGTCTACGAAGAACTTCGGCAGCACCGGACTGTGGCTTACACAACCGTGATGACGATGCTGGGAGTGTTGGAAGGCAAGCAGCACGTTCAGAAGCTCGCAGGCGAAGACCGGGCATTTATCTATCGCCCGGTACTTCCTCGCGACGAGGTGGTCGCCAACATGACCAATGAATTCGTCGGCCGCGTCTTCAACGGTTCAGGCAGAGCCCTGGTGGAGCAGATGCTGCAAAACGGCTCGATCAGCCGGGAGGAACTCAACGAGATCTCCCGGCTGCCTCTGAATTAAGCCAGTTGCTGCTTGCAGTATTCGAAGCACTTGCGGACTTCGGCCACGTCGTCCGCGCCTTTGTACTCGTACTCGATCATCGCCGGAATGCCCCAGCCCTTGTTCTGCTTCAACGTTTGCAACACCTGCTTGATCGGAGTATCGCCCTCACCAAACGGCACGTTCGCGCCCTGATCCTTCTTACGGTCCTTAATATGCAGCGTAACGATCTTCGCGTGATGCTGCTTTAGGTAATCGATCGGATCGTAGTTTGCCGCAACGAAGTGACCGATGTCGAGGTTCAGGAGAATGTTCGGATTGCCTTCCATCGCCTTCGCGAAGCTTTCCGGCGTAGCGTACTCATCCGGATCTTTCAGGTTCGAGTGATTGTGCATGGCCACCTTCACTCCGCCCTTCTTGCAAAGATCGTTCAGACGCTTGGCCTGGCTCACCTTGGATGACGCGGTGATGATCTTGGTGCCCAGCAGCTTCGCCATTTCCATGCCCTGCAGCACTTCCTCATCCGTGTGTTCCGCGCGGAAGCTGTAGTTCAGCGCGTACACCTTGATGCCGGCGTCATCGAACTTGCGGCGGACTTCCTTCATCTGGTCCAGCGTCGTCTTCGCCGTGCGCCAAGCCTTGATCTGGGCTCGGTCCTTCGGCTCGATGTGGCCGGACCATAGCTCTACCGCGCCGATTCCGATGTCAGCGAAATTCTTGATCGCCTCATCCAGCGGAAGACGCCGCAAGCTATACGTCTGCGCGCCGATCCAAACACCGTTCACCTTGGAATCCGGCTTGCCGAAGGCCATTGCGGCAGAAGCGCCGGCCAGCGCAATTTTGTGAAAATCTCTGCGAGTGTACATGGGGAAGTTGTGCGAAACCATGCCATTATAACAACTTGCCTGCCTTCCTACTGGCAATTCTCGGCGCAGCCGCAGTGGTCGCCGCCTGCTGGCGCGCCGGCCGAGCCATAGCCCCGCACCTCGCGCCCTGCCTGTCGTTCGGCGTCGGCGCGATGGCCGTGAGCTACGCCGTATTCGGGCTAATGATCACGCATCAAGCGCGTATGCCGGCCATGGGAGCAGTTCTCGCCATCGCTATTGCGGCGGGGATGCTTGAGCCGACGGAACTGAACTGGCAACCTCCGCCCCTTGCATGGGGCGCAATATTCGTACCATTCGGGGTCTGGTATCTCACCAATGCGCTCGCGCCCGAAGTACAGGCCGATCCGAACGCATACCATCTGCAGCCCGCCGTCGATTCTCTACGGCATGCTGGCTTTACATCTGCAATAACCTTCTACGATCGCCTGCCTCATGCCCTGGAGATGTTGTTCGTCCCCGCGTGGCGCGTCGGCGCAAGCAGTGCCGCGAAGCTGGTACATCTTGGCTTTCTTTTCGCCACGCTTCCGGTCATCATGCACTTGGCACGACTGCTGAAGCTGCCAAACACAGCCGCGCTCGGCGCTGCCGCGTTGTACTTCTGCACGCCCGTCGTAGGCTTCGCCGGAACAGCCGCCTTTAACGATGCTGCGCTCGTTTACTTCACGTTGGCCGCCGTCGTCCTCGCTCTGGAAGATCGCCCCTGGCACGCTGGTCTCTTCGCGGGCTTCTGCTACGCAATCAAAATGACCGGACTGCTGGCTGTTCCGATTGCCCTTGTGATCTTTCTACATCGCAAGCAATGGAAGCGCGCGATCTACGTATGCATCGCAGCTCTCGTTCCGTGTCTGCCGTGGCTGCTGCGGAACATAATGCAAACCGGCAACCCCTTCGCGCCGTTCTTAAACACCTGGTTCCCTAACCCGTTCTTCTACGCCTGGACCGAACAACTCCTCACCGCCGATCTTCGCCACTACGGTGTGCCCTTACATCAACGCCTTCCCGAGCTACTCGTCGGGTCTCGGCTTCAGGGCATCTTAGGCCCGACATTCTTGCTAGCGCCGCTCGCGTTATTCGCCTTGCGCCGCCTCCGTAGCAGTGCTCTCATCCTCCTGACGCTCGCGGCCGTGTTCTCCATCCCGTGGTGGATGAACGCGGGCGCGCGCTTCACCATGGCGTCACTTCCCTTCCTCGCCCTTGCCATGTGCGCCGCTCTCCCCACCCGAGCGATGGGAGCTCTCGTCGCCCTGCACGCAGTTACGTGTTGGCCGTCGGTTATCAGCCTATACAGCCCGCAAGCCCTCCGACTCTACGACTTTCCCGTGGCCGCCGCCTTCAGCATCGAAAGCGAGCAGTCCTACATGCGCCGCGTCTCCGCCGACTATCGCTACGCGCAGCTCATCGACACCAACACTCCACCCGGAGCCCGCATTCTCGACCTACACGGCATGCATCCCGTGCTGTCGAAGCGTGAGTTCGTCTCCTCCTGGCGCTCGGCCGAAGGAGTCCGGCTCACCGACGGACTCGAGTTCGCGCGAGCGTCCGGCTTGACATCCATCAGAACTTCCTTCCGCGAGCAACCCATCTGCGGATTCAAAGCAGCGCTGCAAACGAATCTAGGCCATCCGTGGAGCATCCAGTCCATAGACGTGATGCACCGTGGCACGCGCGTCACCAACAACGTAGCGCGATGGGTGTCCGCCTCGAGGCTCTCGTGGGAGGGTCCGCTCGCAATCGATGCCAGTCCTCTTTCTCGTTGGTGGACCGGCCAGGCCGGCCGAATTGGCGACTATCTTCAATTAGAATTCGAGCAGCCCGTCCAAGCCGATTCGATCCGGCTCTTGGTCCCAATCTGGCAGCCGTTGTCCTACGGTCTTGAGATCTGTCGCGCCGGACAATGGATTTCAGTCGACGAGAGCAACACGCCGGCGCCAGAGCTGAACCTGCGCCCAGCCGCTATCCAACAGCTCAAACAAGCGGGCGTTACGCACATCGTCGCGCCCGCTTCGCCTGAAGGCATCGGCGTGCTTGGCGAGCGCCTGGTCAACAATGCCGACGACTGGAACCTGGAAGTGGTCGCCAATCTTCACGCCGTCTATCTGCTTAAACTACGCTGAGCACGACGGCTGTCATATCGTCATCAGCGCAAAGGTGAGCCGCGCTCGCCAGCAGCCGGTCCGCCAAGACTTGCGCACTCACGCCACGATTCGCCGCGCAGCATCGCGCCACTCCGGCATGACCGAACTCGCGCCCGGCAGATAGTCCAGCCTCCAGCACGCCATCGCTCAACATCACCACACGATCTCCAGAACCTAAACGCACACTGCGCTCCTCGCCCGACCACGTAGCAAATAACCCCACCGGTGGGCCGGTGCTGTCGAGCGTCTCGCTCGATCCTTCGGCGCGAATCACAAGCGGCTCGGAATGTCCCGCATTGACGTACCGCAGAACTCGATCTAGGGGATCGTAGACGGCGTAACAGAGCGTCGCGTACTGCTCGGTCGGGCTCGACTCCCAGAACACACGGTTGATCGACTGCGCGAGCGCCGCCGGGCTTCCTGCCAAGTCTGTGCGGCTGCGCAGCGCCGCCTGCACATGCGCCATCAACAGCGCCGCGGCGATTCCATTCCCCGACACTTCCGCTAGCGCGATTCCCAACTCTCCATCGGGTGTATCCAGGAAATCAAAGTAATCGACGTCGACGTCGCCCATGGGCAGACAGCA
The DNA here is from genome assembly GCA_035634155.1 of Bryobacteraceae bacterium. Taxonomy (GTDB): domain Bacteria; phylum Acidobacteriota; class Terriglobia; order Bryobacterales; family Bryobacteraceae; genus DASQDN01. The sequence goes on from DASQDN010000021.1 coordinate 25,460, forward strand.
GCCGGCGTAATCCAATCCACGCACTGCAGTGCCGGCGCGCCCCAGCAGCTTCTGCTGCACAGTCCGCGCAATCTCGATATCGGTCCGCGCACGCCGCGCCTGCGCTCCATGCTGATCGATGGTATCGAGCAAGCGAGCGTTGTCCCAGGGCTTCTCCACGAAATCCGTAGCCCCGCGGCGCATCGCCTGCACCGCCAGGTCCACTGAACCCCACGCCGTCATCACCACCACCGGGGCGCTGATGCCGGCGGCGCGCAGCCCTTCAAGAAGGTCCAATCCTTCCCCGCCCGAAGTTGTGTCGCGCGCGTAGTTCATGTCGACGAGCAGGAGATCGAAAGGTTGCGAACGGGCCTCCCGCAGCACTGCCTCAGGTGTCCCGGCCGTCACCGCAACGTGCCCGCCGCTCTTCAGCAGCAGACGCGCAGCTTCCAAAACATCCGGTTGATCGTCGCCGACTAGGACTCGCATCGCGGCAACAGAGTGCATTCCGAGCACCAGCCCGCAAGTAGTTGACGCATCGAGTCTCCGCCCGACGTGAACTGTCCGCAAATGGGACGGCGTCGTTCAGATACGCAGTAGAACCTTCAGCACGCCCCGTTGTGCAGCCTTGTCAAACGCTTTCGCAGCGTCTGACAGCATCAGCGCCTCCGAAATCATGCCGTCCACCTTCACCTTGCCCGAAGCTAGCATCCGCAGCGCCGGTTCAAACCGCCCGCAGCGCGAGCCGACCAAAGTGATCTCATTGACGATCACCGGCGCCGTATCGATCGCGACTTGTCCGTGCACGGTCGACTTCATCACCACCGTGCCGCGCGGCTGAGCCATCGCGACGGCTTGCCTTAATCCTTCAGCGGATCCGGTCGCGTCCACCACGAAGGGGAACTCACTCACCGGCAGCTTGTTCGTAACCTCGCCAGTAACGCCAACCGCCTCGGCAATGCGAAGCTTCTCCCGATGGCGTCCGAACTGGTGAACACGAGCGCCGGCCCCTTGCAGCACTTGCGCAATCAGCAACCCGAGTTTGCCGTCCCCAAGCACCGCAACCGCCCCACCCTTTGGGATCTTCACCTGATCGAGGATCTCGCAAGCGGCGCCGATCGGCTCAATGAACACCGCATGATCGGTCGGCACGTTGCGCGGCACCACGTGCAGATTGCGTTCGGGCAGCGTCAGCACTTCACGGAACGCTCCCGGATGCTTCACAATCCCCAGCACCGACCGCTTCGGACAATGCCGCCGCAATTCCTTAGCGCACCATGCGCACTTGCCGCACGCGAGATTAATCTCACCCACTACCCGTTTGCCGATCAAAGCAGACGTATCGGCGGCGATCACTTCTCCGACGAACTCGTGCCCTGGCGTGCCGGCAAAGCCGTAATACCCGCGCTGCAGTTCGAGATCGGTGTTGCAGATGCCCCCGGTCAAAAGCCGTATGCTCGCAAAGCCTTGCGGTCGTCGGGGCGCTGGAGTCTTTCGAACCTCGACACGCCCGCCCTCCAGATGCACAGCGATCAACGCGTCGCCGCCTTCCGCAGCCGCGACCAATACCACCAGTTCCGCTGCTCCACCGGCAGTTCCGGATTCCGGGCCTGCGCCACTGCGCAGGTGAACGTGTCGAGCACGCACGGATCCTGCCGCTGACCAGTCTTACGGCAAAGCTCGTCGTACAGGACGCGAGGCTCGCACTCGCTCAGTTGCTCCACGGACTTGACGCCAAGCAACTCAAAGTCTCGCAGCATCGCGGGACCGATCCCGCTCAGGTCAGACAATCTGCGCATACCTACACGATAAAATGAACCCACGATAAAATGAACCATTGACACACGCCGAACTGATCTGTTTCGATGCGCAGTGCAGGTCCCGCTACGCCATCGATGAAGTCCTCTACAATTGCCCCAAATGCGGCGGATTGCTCGAAGTGACGTATGGTCCCCTCGACAAAGCCCCCGATGAACTGAAGCGCATCTGGCGGCAGCGCCGCTGTGATAACTCCGCCATCGAGCAGA
>DASQDN010000022.1:0-6199 GCA_035634155.1 Bryobacteraceae bacterium
CCCGTATGCTCCTCGGAACACAGTTTTCTCTCCGAGTTGGTAAGCAAATCCGAACCTTGGACCCCAGTTATTGCGATCCGTAGGAGCTTGGTGGCGGCCATAGTCGCCGTCGGGGCCGACGAACTTCATGGCGCCTCGTAGCCCGGCACCGGCATTGGGCAGTCCCGGAACCTTCCCCGCGAGCGGAGAGGGCGCATCCATATCGAAATACGCCAGGCGATCGTACCGCTCGGTGCGCGGCACGTCGACATCCCAACGTAGACCAATATTCAAGGTGAGCCGTTGCGTGACTTTCCAATCATCCTGGAGGTAGAAGCCCCAGTACGAACTCGACTGAGCGGCCTGGACAGTATGTTCCGTGTTCCCTCCCGAGCCCGAAGAGCCCTGCAAACTGGCGTTCGGGAGACCCAGCAAGAAGTTGGCAAAACCCAAACCCTGAGTCGTACTCGTGGTGTTCGTGTTAGCGACCTGCTGAGTCCAAAGCGTGTTGTTGAAGTTGTACTGGCCGGAAGGCGCGCCGTTCTGACGGAAGTTCAGGAACATCTTCCGGTGCTGAGCGCCGCCCTTGATGGTATGGCGGGTGAGGACCTTGGTCAAATCGCTGCGGAACTCGTGGTCGTAGCCCTGTATCCGAAGCGCAGTGAAGGTGCTTTGCCCGAGGGTGTACCCCTGCTGGTTGCCGCCGATGTTGATGCGCGGGAACTCCTGGTTCTGCGTGGAAGCCTGAAGATTTACGGCTGCCGGGAAACCAAGCGTGGTCAGGTCGATTCCCTGCGAAAACGGATCCCGATGATAGACCTTCCGGGGAAGACCGTAATTGAAATTCCAGATGGTGGTTGGGCTGACAGTGTATACGCCGTTCAGAGCAATGTTGTAGTTAATACCGGTGTTCGGGCCGTCGCCGGTTGTGCCCAGGTTGTCGTACAGGTTGAACGGCGTTGCCGGATTCTTTCCGTAAGAGCCCCGGAGCCATAAGCGAAACTTGTCGCTGAAGTTGTGGTCCACGCGGGCATCGAACTTGTGGTCGTCGTTCTTTGATGAGCCCTGATTGCGGTAATTGTTCTGCTGCGTGAACTGGTTCAAAACGCCACCGGGATTGTTCGGCAGCGGGAAGTAGGCCAACATCTTCATAGCCACCGGGTCGAACCGGTTGGTTGGAATCTGATTGTTGGGGAAGGGCTGGCGGGTATAGGTAGGGTTGGCGGTGTCGCAGTTGGCGGAGCAGGCCACCGTCGCCGGGTCGTAAATCGTGATCGGCTGGCCCGCGCTGTTGCGAAGATTAGCGAAGTTGCCTGCGCGCATCTCGGCCGTAGGAACGGTAGCAGTTCCGCTGGCCGCGTTGCGCTCGATGGTGCTCTGCTCAGCGAAGAAGAAAAAGGTCCGGTTCTTGCCGTCGTACAAGCCAGGAATCGAAAGCGGTCCGCCGATTGTGCCGCCAAACTGATTGCGGCGAAGCGGGTTCTTTCTCTGACCATTGCGGTTATTAGTCCAGCTGTTGGCATTGAGTTTGTCATTGCGGAGAAACTCGAAAAGCGATCCATGGAACTGGTTCGTGCCGGACTTGCTGGCCACGTTGATCGCGCCGCCACCCGTGCGTCCGTACTCCGCATTCATAGCGTTCGCGATGACGTTGATCTCTTCGACGCTGTCCAGGATCGGCTGATATCCAGTGTCATTGGTGCTGACATTGTTCTCGGGTACCGTGATGCTGGTGCCGTCGATCATGATTTCGTTCGTGCCGCCGCGGCCGCCGCTGAACGATCCGCCAAGTCCGGTGCCGCCGGTTACGCCCGGCGTGAGCGCCGTGAGGGCATACACGCCGCGTCCTTGGGAAGGCAACTCAAGGATCTGCTTGGTGGTGATGACCGTGGATACGCTGGAGGTCGAAGTCGACAACTGAACCGCGTTGGCGCTTACCTCAATCGTAGTCGCGACGTCGCCCACCTTCAAGGGAATGTCGAGATCTACTGTTTGCTGAACCGCGACGCGAACGTCGTTGGTCTGGTATTTCTGGAAGCCCGGCTTCTCAGCCGTGACCCGATACTCGCTGGGAATCAAGTAGGTTTGGACGAAGTTTCCGTTGGCGTTCGTTTGTAACACCTGACGAACACCCGTACGTTGGTTTTCGACTGTGACGGTGGCTTCTGCGATAGCCGCGCCGGAGGGATCCGTTACGCGTCCTTGCAGAATACCCGTGGCTGTCTGCCCGTAGGCAGAAAGGCAGAAGATGGTCGTGGCTATACTCAGCACGAGCGACCTGAACATGTATATTCCTCCCCTGAAAGTGACTCGAATCGGAAAAGAACACAACTGTGTGACTGATCCGGTCGGGTATCAACGTGGTATATCTCTCCCAGCCTTCCGGGCCAAGGGGTTAAACCGTGTTACACCGTGTAAGGACGAATGAAGTGAGGCACTTGCGAAACGTTTAGGAAAAGAGGACAATCATGAGAACGGTTAGGGAGTAACGTTCGAAATGGCACAATCTGGAGCCCGGTTGCTCGCCTCGGCTGGGGAGCACGACCACTCGGTCCCCACGCACGACGAAGTTCGAGCTGAACTACGGCGCATCCTGGAGAGCCCCCTTTTCAGCGGCAGTAAGCGTTGTCAGCAGTTTCTGCAGTACGTTTGCGAGAAGTCGCTTAAGGGTGAGGCCGGCGCTCTAAAAGAACGCGCGGTTGCGACCGAAGTGTTCGGTCGGAACCCGCAGTCGGACCTCGCAGAGGACACGATCGTACGGGTCGGCGCCCGGGAGGTACGCAAGCGGCTGGCGCAGTACTACATGACGGCGCAGGCCGCAACGTCAAAGGTGCGGATCAGCCTCCCGTCCGGTTCTTATGCTCCGGATTTCCGTTATGTAGAAGAAAAGGCAGAGAAGGCCGCCGAAGAAACGATTGTGCCTTCGGCTCCAACTACCTCTCCTCCTGTGCCTCCGACGTCGAGAGATGAAGGGCAGTCACCGCCGCGTCGTGGATTTCTCGCGGTAATGGTAGCTGTCCTCCTTGTGGTCGCCGTGGCCGCGATCTGGGCGACGAAACGAAGCCAATCCGGCGTAGCGGAAAATGCGCTGATGCAGTTCTGGCGGCCCGTGTTCGCCTCCTCCGATCCGTTGCTCCTCGTGGTGGGGCATCCTGTGGTGTACCACCCGTCAACACGCGCTATCAACCTGAGTGAGCAGCGCTTACCTCCGATGACGGTCCCGGTGCAGCGCCCGATCCGAGTGGATCCCAAGGAACTCGACGGGTCGGATATCATCCCGGTGCTGAACCAATACGTAGGATTTGGGGATATGGTCGTCGGGACGGAAGTGGCCGCGATGCTGGCTCGCCACAACAAGAGTGTTCGCACGCGCTTGGCGAGTAGTGTGCCGTTTGCGGACCTTCGGCAGGCGCAAACGCTCTTGATCGGTGCGTTCACCAATCGATGGACGATGGAGCTCAGTCAGAACTGGCGGTTTCGGTTCCGCTGGACCCATGAGCGCCGCACGTATATCGCGGACAGCACAGCGGGCAACAACTGGAGCATTCGCTCAAGCGACGACGGATCCGTTACCGAAGACTACATTCTGGTGTCGCGGATCATCAATTCCTCGGCCGGAGGAGTGCAGATTTTGGCGGCCGGAATCAAGCAGTTTGGTACCGAGGCAGCGGGCAGGCTGCTCACCGATTCAGGGCAACTGGAGCACGTCCTAAACAAGTTGCCGGCCGGATGGGCCGACAAGAACGTTCAACTCGTGCTGCATGTGAAGGTGATCGGCAACACGCCCGCTCAGCCCGAACTCCTCGCCTGGCACGTCTGGTAGGTTCCGACCGGCAGAATGACCCTCAACCACCTGTTCGACCTCACGGTTCGAACACGCCCGCGTGAGGTAGCGCTCGAGTTCTACGATTCCGATAAGGTGCTGCGTACGGTCTCGTTTGAGGAGGTGTTTCTCAGGAGCCGGCGGATGGTGTCCGTTCTTCAAAGCCGAGGCGTTCGCACGGGCGATCGCCTATGCGTCTACCTCGCTAATAGTGTTGGGATGATTGACCTGTACCTCGCTTGTGTGGCGATGGGCGTGATCTTCGTCCCGATCAACGTGCTCTATCGGGAGCGGGAGATCGGGCATATCCTGCGGGATTGCGAGCCCATGGCAGTGATCGTGGACGGCGATGTGCCGGCCGAAGGGGCGGTGCTTTGGAGATTGCCTGCGCTTCTGGCAGAAGCTAGCCGCGCGTCCGCAGAAGTGGCGCTTCCGAGCCTGGACGGTGACGATGCGGCGGCGATCATCTATACGTCGGGCACGACCGGCACGTCGAAAGGCGCAGTCCTCACTCACAACAACTTCGCGGTAAACGCGATCAATTTGAATGCCTGCTGGCGCATCGATGAATCCGACAGATTACTGCTTGCGCTGCCGCTGTTTCATGTTCATGGGTTAGGAAATGGGCTGCATTGCTGGCTGGCCGCGGGTTGTCGACTGCGGCTGCTGGAGCGATTCGATCACCGGCAGGCTGTTGACATGTTCCTCGACTTTCGCCCCACAGTGTTCTTCGGTGTGCCGACGATGTACGTTCGCCTGCTGGAGATGCCGGAAGAGCCGGCGGGGGAGATCGGCGGATTCATGCGGCTTTTTGTGTGCGGCTCGGCTCCGTTGCCGACGCAGGTGCTGGAAGAGTTCAACGCAAAGTTTGCCCACATTATCCTGGAGCGATACGGCATGACCGCGACGCTCATGAACATCAGCAATCCGTATGTGGGCGAGCGGCGACCTGGAGCCGTGGGGCTGCCGCTGCCGGGAATCTCGGTCGAGGTGCGCGACGCCGATGGCCGTGTTCTTCCGGCCGGCTCGGCGGGCGAGCTTTACGTGCGGGGACCGAATGTGTTTGCTCGCTATTGGCGAAATCCTCAGGCGACACGCGCGGCGTTCGATGATCGGGGGTACTTCCGCACGGGCGATATCGGTGTGCGCTCAGCCGATGGCTACTACACGCTACAGGGTCGACGGAGTGATTTGATCATCTCGGGTGGTTTCAACATCTACCCTCGCGAGATCGAAGAGTTCCTGGCCGGGCAGGAAGGGGTGCGCGAAGCAGCTGTGGCCGGTGTTCCCGACACGATTCGCGGAGAAGTGCCCGTCGCCTATCTGGTGTGTGATGGCGACGTAGATGCGAGTGCGCTGGAAGACCGATGCCGGTCAGCATTCGCTTCGTTCAAGATTCCTCGCGCGTTTGTCCGAGTTCCGGCGCTGCCGCGTACCGCGCTTGGCAAAGTACAGAAGCATCTTCTGCCGCCGGTGGAGCGGGGAATTGCATGAGGATCGAGGAACTGCCCACGCCTGCTTTGCTGGTGGATGTGGCGCTGCTCGATGCGAACGTTAAGCGCATGGCGGACCACGCTGCTCAAGCGGGCAAGAAGCTTCGTCCACATGCCAAGGCGCACAAATGCGTGGAGATCGCGCGCCGACAGCTTCGGGCGGGAGCGGTTGGCGTTTGCATCGCCACGGTGAGCGAAGCGGAACTGATGGCGCATGCGGGCATTCCAAGCTTGTTGCTGACGAGTCCGATTGCGGACCGAGCCAAGTGCGAGCGGATGGCCGCGCTTGCAAGGGTGGCAAGCGACGTAGCGGTAGCAGTGGACCACGTCGAGCAGGCTCGGTCGTATAGCGAGGCTGCATCTCGGGCAGGCGTCACGTTGAATGTGCTGGTTGACCTCGACTTAGGCGATCATCGCACGGGCATCGCGCCCGGGCAGCCTGCTCTTGAGTTAGCGCGTGCCATCGCCGGGGATCCGCGATTGCGCTTTCGCGGGCTGCAGGCTTATTCGGTTCGTGGATCGCACCTGAGTGCTTCCGATGGGGTTGCTGCGTTCTCGGCCGAGGCGCTGGGGCAAGCGGCTGCAACCAAGGAGGTGCTCGAGCGTGACGGTATTCGAGTAGAGGACATTTCCGGGGCGAGCACGGGCACATACGCGGTCGATTCGCAGCTTTCGTACATGACGGAATTGCAAGCCGGTTCGTATGCATTGATGGATGGAGCATACGCGCGCATCGGCATCACCGAGTTCGCTCCAGCGATGACCGTGCTTGCAACTGTGGTTAGCGTGAATCAGATGGATCGAGTGACAGTGGATGCAGGATTTAAGGCGTTTTCCACGGATCGCGCGTTTGGTCCGGACGTGTGCGACACGCCCGGCGCGCGCTATCAGTGGGCGGGCGATG
>DASQDN010000023.1:0-10007 GCA_035634155.1 Bryobacteraceae bacterium
TGCCTGCAGTACGGATGAGTTTGAGGACGAAGGGCGTTGCCACTGTTCTGCGAACTCGTTTGAAATTGGGTAAGCAAGGCTGCCGTGCGACCTCGCAGCGTTGTAGTCGGGGTGCCAGAACGCGATTTTGCGCCACGCATCAAATAGGTTGCGGAACCATTTTAAGTTCAGGTGGGGTACTGAAAAGTCTGAGCTATCAAGTCTCAGATCAGACGGTTGGAGATTTTTTGCGCCGTCAGGGATTGAGCCTGCCCCAAAACACGGTCAGAGCACCAGCTGGAATGAGTTCATCCGGGCTCACATGGAAGTGCTCGCGGGGATGGACTTCTTCACTGTCGAGGTGCTGACCTAGAGCGGGCTGGCCACGTACTATATTCTGTTCCTCATCCAACGTGAAAGCCGGCGTATCACCATCGCCGGCATAACGCGACACCCGACAGAGACGTGGATGGAGCAGATGGCGCGCAACGTAACACGAGAGCACAGGTGCCTACGAGACATTCGCTACGTGCTGCACGATTGTGACACCAAGTTCTGCGCCTCCTTTAAATCAATTCTGACGGCCGCCGGTATCGAACCTTTGAAGCTGCCGGCACGCAGTCCGAATCTGAAATGCTTGTCGAAGCTGATCCTTTTCGGCGAAGCGTCTTTGAAGCGCGCACTTGCAGAGTTCGTGGACCATTTTCACGCCGAACGACCTCACCAGGGTAAAGGAATGTGCTGCTGTTTCCAGCTCAACCTCTAAAGCAAACGGCGGATGCGCAAATTCTCTGCGGGGAGCGCCTTGGGGGCCTGCTTCGATATTACTGTTGCGCAGCATGATTTTATTGACCGTACGGGCAGGCGAGAACCCATATCAAGGCAGCACGCTATAAAGCGCGAACAACAACGGACGCTTCAAAGAATTGCGCGTTAAACCAGCAACGCCGAATGCCAGCAAGCATGCAATCAGGACCGAACTCCGGGTAACCGCACCCGAAGTCAACATGCAGCATTTCCACTGCGTCGAACTGAGAACTGCGCACGACAGAACGCACGAGCGCTACTATCGACCGTCGTGACGGGCAACTCCGACCGTGGCACACGCTCTACTTCTCACAGGTGAAGCTAGCGGCCTCGTTACTATTGCCCGTGCCTTGGTACTGGGCGTGTTCGGGGTAAGGGCACAACGGCCGGCTGCGACCGGGGAACGCATTACCGGTTGCTATCACCGCTTGAGGCGCTTCGTTCTTCTCCACCCAATTTACGAGCGGCGGTAGCATGTCAAACCGATCCAAGGCGGCACTGCCACCGCCACAGTGGCCCATTCCCGGGACCAGATAAAGTCGGTTCCACGGATCGGCCTTCGCGCCGCGCGTGTCGCTGTTCATTCTGTTGTAGTACGCGAGTGTCTCGAACGTGGAGAACCACGGATCGCTCACGCCGTGGAAGAACATGAGCTTGCCGCCGCGTTCGGCGAATGTGCTGAGATGCGTCCACGTGCTATCGCCGAGCCGTGCATTCGCATCACGGTCGATGCGCTCGGCCTCGCGATCGAGATTGAAAACAGAACCACCCGAGGTTGCGTTGCGCACCGGAATACTTGGCCCATTAGGATACCCGGAAACCCGCGCTTCTCTGCGATTCCGGTGTCATACGGAAAGGCACTGTACACCTGGCTCCCCGCTGATGTCTTTGGACCCGCGAATGCTCTCTTGATCGCCGCGGCCTGGGACTTGTCGAGACAACCAGCCATTTTAGGTCCGTCGCAGACCAGCGCAGTCGGATCGAAGTCACAGGTTTGTTGATTGAACAGCATTCCATCTTTTAGCCGTCCCTCACATCGCACTTGCCAAGAAGTGCGTCGACGACGAGTTGACGATCGTAATCGGACAGCAGCAGTTTGGCGTCTGGCTTCCCAGAAGGATCTGCTGGAGCGGCCTTCGCGAAGGTATCTCCGAAACGCTAGAGCCAAGTTCGAGTGGCCGGTCCGCATTGCGGGCGCGCCGGAGATGATGCCGTCGAAATAGGAAGGATACCGCTGAGACATAATCATCGCCTCTCGCCCTCCTGTTGAACAGCCCGTGGGTAAGAACGCTGCACATCCTTCGCGTAGTAGAACGCAATAACCTGCTTCGCCAGAACTGCCACTCGTCCAATCGCCTGGTACGCGAAATCCAGCGCAGCCTGCTGGTCGCGTAGGAACGATCCGTCAAAAACGCCGAAACCACGCGCCAGTGCCGGCGTGTCGCCCGCAGCGACCGTTCCAAGCGGAAACGCGACACTACCGTTCAATCCGCCTCCGCCATGAAAAAGGAAGCGTCCGTTCCAGTTGTCCGGCAGAGCTAGAGCGAAGCCAATTCCGTAAGGCTTGCCTTCAACACCAGTGCGCTTGTCGATGACACCATCGATACGGCAGAATGCGGGCAACGCCACTCTTACCGTTTCCGGACCTGTTGGGTGAGATCCGAAGGGTCCCAGGGGCACTTTCCGCAATGTGGACTGCCTTCAGATCTGACAGAACGTAACCTGACGCTGTTAAGCCCGACAACTCCGAACGCATGTGGACCGCCTGCGCGCGAACGGAAGGCTAATAAATCGTGGACAGCACCACGCTGAGCAGCGGAACGACGCGGAGACTGTTCATCCGATCCCCTCGCCGATCAGAGAGTATTTAGAAATGCGGTCAGTTCCTCGACCGTGCGCTTACGCTGGTCGTGGTGCAGGTTGTGACCCGCTCCATCGACATGCACCAGCTTGCCCTTCTGCATAACGCTCGCGGCCTCTTGCTGCGCCTTGCGAGCCTCGGCCGCCGCATCGGCTTTCAGGATAAGCGCGGGAGCGGTAATCCGCGCAAGGGAATCTCCCGCCGCCATGGTGCCCTGTATCGCCTGAGACTGGGCCGTGGAATACGGACCGTGATACTGCCGCTTCGACAGCGCCCAATACTGGCAGTCGACTGGATCCCACTTCGAATTTTGGCGGCCGCACCTCGCCACGAAATCCTCGAAGCTTTGATTGTTTTGCGTTGCCAGTGTTTCGGGTGTGCCGAACATGCTGAAGGAGCTGGGCGCAGGCGCCGGTCGAGGTGCTTGCGCTGCTTGTGGGCTAGCCGCCGGGCGTGCTTGCCCTGGACCTCCCCCTGCCTGTGGCGCTCCCGGAGGTCTGCCCGCGCCAGGGCGACCCACTCCAGGGTCAAGCATGATCACGGCGCCCGCCAGATCAGGATACTGCGCCCCTACGCGCATCACGGTTGCCGCGCCCATTGAGTGGCCCATCAGGATGGGTTTATCGAACTTCATCACGCGCACAAATTCCACCACGTCGCGGATGAGCGTTTCACCGGTATCCGCATCGGTGAACGGATCGGACAGACCGTGCCCGCGCGTGTCCATCATGTAAATATCGTAGGATTTCTGAAGCTCCTGTGTCAGAGTCGTCCAGCAGAGCCCGTTATCCGTGACGCCGTGAACCATTACGATCACGGGCTTACCGGTCGTCGGCGCCGCGCGGTAGTAGTGCATTCGGATTCCGTTCGCGTACACGAAACCATCCGACCACCCATCGGGTATTCCAGGGGGTGCGGCTGCCATAGCGGCGAGGGCCATGGTCGCCAGAACTGTCGCCACTTGCAGTTTCACTTGATTCTCCTTTGACGATCGTTCGTTTCAATCTGCCATCCGCATCACACGCGATTGATCCAGAGGGTGTTGAAGTTGCTCCCCGGCTCCGGATCTCATCCTGGATCTGACCGCACCGAGTTTATCGGAGCGTACTCCCCGCAGGCGGCAGCATAGCCATCAGATCCGCATGGGGATTCTCCTGCGCTTTGCTTCTGACGTCGAAGATCATGGTTGGCTTCGTCTTCGGATTGTAGGCTGGCCACGGAAGCTCAGGCGTGCTTGGATTGCCGGTTTTCGCAAATGCGATAAAGGCTCCCGCCATACGGTCGGCCAAAACGACATTGTCCTTTGAGTCCGCCGTGAGAGGCCATGAATTGGGGTTACGGAAGATCAGCGGTACATCTGTTCCGTGGACGGAACCAAAGCGCCCATTCATGTAAGGCGCAGGCCACGTTAACAGATACAAAAATCCAGGCGCCTTGCCCAGCTCGGTCTTCCGCTCGATGACGGTCCTGGTGTTCGCACGCAGCGTTCGGTCATTCGTGATCCGCGCCAACAGCAGCGACGGACTTGCGTCCGGGTCCGCCGAGCGGTATGCCGTCCAAATCCTGTCGCTATCCGCGCCGCCGAGCGCCTTAGCGGCCTGCTCCTTTGCCGCAGCCTCATCCACCTCGATATCGGTGCGCCACGAACCGAAGTCGTGGAGATTACTCCCGCCCATCATCGGAACATCACTTGAGACGGCGGGCGCGTCCGGCTCGAAAGGATCGCGCGGGACCACCTTGCCGTCCAAGACAGGAGAAAAGTTGCCGCGGACGGCTGTTTGCGCGCCCACGATCATCTCAAACGGGATGTCCTGCAACTCACTGAAACGTGACTTGGTCAGACCCAACTGCTGGAGCATGCTGTCGGTGCTCTTGAGAGCATTTTCGGGCCGGCCCGTGCGCATCGTAGCGCCGCTCTGAATGGCCGCCCGATGGAACAAACCCTTCGCCGACGGCATGGCCATCAGGTGGCACACCTTGCCCCCGCCGCCTGACTGACCGAAGATCATGACTTTACCGGGGTCACCTCCGAAGTTCTCGATGTTATCGCGCACCCACTCGAGCGCAGCCACGATATCCATCATTCCAGCTACTCCTGAATAGGCGAACTCGGGTGCCAGTTCACCTAGATGCATGTAGCCGAGGGCGCCGAGTCGATGGTTGATGGTGACCACCACGACGTCGCCCATCTTCGCCAGGGAGCGGCCATCGAAAACGGGATTGTGACTCGTTCCCGATGTGAATCCACCTCCGTGGATAGAGAACATGACTGCGCGCTTGCCGCCGTCTTTGATGGCGGGCGTCCAGATGTTCAGCAACAGGCAGTCCTCACCCATGCCACCAGTCCTGGTGTACCACCGCGTCGCGCGAGTGGAATCCCACGAGCCGCCCGGCAGCGGTTGCGGCGCTACGCGCCCCCATGTTGTTGCGTCACGCACGTCCTTCCATGGCGTGGGTTTTTTGGGCGGCATGAATCGGTTCTTGCCAGAAGTGTCTGCGCCGTATGGAATGCCGCGAAAAACATGGATGCCGTCTTCCGTGAGGCCTCGAAGCTTGCCGAAGGTGGTGGTTGCAATCGGCGATGCCGGCGCGGAGCGGGCGGACGTCACAGCCAAGGGAATCGCCATAGCGGCCCGGCCGCCTGCCACAAGCACAGAGCTATTCTTCAAGAAAGATCTTCGAACTAAATCCATCGTTCCTCCACGGTCCAGACTCTCAAGCTCGTGCGCTGGTTGGGGAGCCAACGCCAGTGTTCAGATCACGTGACCACAGGAATTGTAAACTCGCCTCCTACTGCAAGGGCTCATCCAGCGAAAACGCGGCGATAGCATCATCCGTTACCGGATTGCCGAAAAACCCGCCGCCTGTTGCCGTGATTACGACGTACTGTTTTCCGTCGCGCGCTTCATAAGTGATGGGTGTCGCCTGCGCGGCTCCATTTAGCTTCGAAGTCCAAAGTTCCTTTCCGCTCTTCGAATCGAAGGCGCGGAAACGAGAGTCATCGGTTGCGCCGACGAACACCAGGCCGCCCGCCGTCGCGATGGTGCCGCTGTTCACATCTACTGCAACAAGCTGGCCCCATGGCGGTTCCTGGCACGGGAGTTGCTGTACTCCCGCGCCTCGGACGCTGAAGCGCCCGCCACCCGGAACGCTGGAGTACGGTCCGGTAGGATGCACGCGGTTGCCTTGCCCGCTCGCCATCGCCGGCCCGCTCCTCGGGTCATGATCTTTGAGTCCGGAAACCTGCCCAAGTTCGTTCACGTTTGCGAACAGGTAGCCCAATTGCGGATCAAAGGAGGTTCCTCCCCAATTAATTCCGCCATGATTTCCAGGAAAAGCGACGCGCAACCGGTTGTATCCCGGAGGAAGGTACGGACCGCCGGTGGCCATACCCTCCAGCAATTTACCGCACGCTGCTTCGAGTTCCGGGGTGACTTTCGCCATGTCATCTTTAGTGAACTTCACCCGAGAGAGTGGCGGAGGCTTCACGGGAAACGGCTGTGTTTTGGCGGCACGTTCTAATGGCACTTCGCTCGCGGGCACTGGCCGATCTTCCACTCCATAGATGGGCTTTCCAGTTACGCGATCCAGCAGGAACACGAGTCCGATCTTGTTCGTTGCCACCACGGCCGGGATGGTTTTGCCGCCCTGCTTGATGTCGATCAGTGCCGGGGCGCCGGTCGCATCCGCATCCCAGATATCGTGACGCGTCATTTGAAAATGCCAGAGATATTTCCCGGTATTTGCATCCGCCGCGACGAGGCTGGAACTATAAAGATTGTCGCCAACGCGATCGCCGCCGTATTGGTCAACGGAAGGTGCGCCGAACGGCATATAAACAATGCCGCGCTTTTCGTCGACTGTGAGAAACGTCCAAACATTCACCCCGGAGCGGTCCTTCCAGCTTTCGCCAGCCCAAGTGTCGTTGTACTTCTCGCCTTTTTGAGGTATCGAACGGAAGGTCCAGACCAGCTTTCCGGTTCGCATGTCCCACGCGCGCACGTCACCAGCGGGGCCGAGCGGCGGGTTCTCCTGAGTCGTCCCACCGGTGATGACGAGATTCTTGTAAACGAGCGGCGGCGACGTCATTGCGTTTCGCCCTGTCATTCCATGCATGATGGCTTCGGTGTTCAGGTTGATGACACCGTTGTCACCGAAAGCAGCGTTCGGTTTACCGGTCTTTGCGTCGAGCGAATAAAACTTACCGTCGGTGGATCCAAAAGTGATTTGCGGCGGCGTTTTGCCGTCGCCGGGCCAATACTCGACACCGCGCGTCGGCGGATTGCCCGACGGCAGTTGATACGACCAGAGTTCCTTGCCACTGGTCGGATCAACTGCTGCGACTCGAGAATATGGCGTCGTGATGTACATGATGATGACATCTGGCGCATAACTTCGCGACTTCAGCCTTACCCGGGGCATCGGGGAGCTCGGCCGCGGATTGTAAGCCCGCTACACAAATGATCGCCGGCACGCGCTTCAACTGCGGCAATCGTTTCACGATCGGATGTATCGGCATGATCGGTACTGGAAGTTGCGTTCAAGCAGAAGCTAACAAAGTAGATCTACGGTTTGGCCAGAAACCCCTGCACATCGAGCCAATCGTGGAATCGCTGAACCCACTGTTGGACGGGACCCTTCGATGCCGGCCTCCATCCGAAGCCGTGTCCTACTTTGGCATAGACATGCAGTTCGGCTGACATTCCGGCTTTTTTCATGGCCAAGTACAGCTCTGGCAGTCCCTGAGAGATATTCTGGCGGTCGTTCTCACCGCACGCAAGAAAGGCGGGGGGCATGTCCTTCGTTAGAACCATGTTGGCGGGAATGGCCGGATAGACCAGCACCTGAAACGCGGGGCGGGGCGAGACGCCCTCCTCGACGGCGCCCTGACGAACTGCCGCCAACGCCGCGACTTCGCCGCCAGCCGAGAAGCCCATCACCCCGATGCGATCGGGATTCAGACCCCACGCCGCCGCACGCTGCTTCACCACACGTATGGCCTGGTAAGTATCTGCGAGCGACGCGCCCTCAATGGTATAAGTCGAGTCCTTTTCGCGTGCCAGGCGGTATTTCAAAACGAATCCAGCAACGCCGTGCTCGGCCAGCCACTTGGCTACATTGTGACCCTCGTGGTCCGTCCACAGTTCACGATGGCCGCCGCCCGGAGCGATGACCACACCAGCGCCGGTGCGGGCGCCAGCCGCGGGCAAGTACACCGTGATGGATGGTTTGTGCACTGCCGATACAACTCGATCTCCGTTGGGCTGTGCAGTCCGAGTAACCTCGTCCGCCGTCTTGCCTTCAGAACCAGGAGCTCCGTTCGGCCACAGATAGATGACTTCGGGATCGGCGGCGGCCGCCGTCGTTATGAAGGCGGCCGCGATTACACCGACGATGATGAGAAATGTCCGAATCATCGATCGGGCTGTCCTAAAACTCGAAGCGAGCTACCAACTGGCCATTGCGGGGCGCGCTGCCAAGATTGCTCGAGTTGATGCGTCCGAAGCCTGCCGTAGGAACGCCTTGCGGATTGCGCTGCTGTGTTTGCAGCGGGTTCCCGGAGTCCGGATTCGCTGGGAAGTACCGGTTGAAGGCGTTGAAGAACTCGGCGCGAACGCTGAGGCGCGTACGCTCCGCAAAGCGGAACTCACGACCCAAGCTGAACTGCTCGTCAGGGCGACGCGCATACCGGTAGTCGTTGTAGAACGGGGCAGAAACACCCCATTCCCCAGGTGCGGGATTTGCCCACGCTTTGGGATTTAGAACGAACTCAGCGTTCGGGTCTACATCTCCGCCGTCCAGGTTCTTCAGGTACAACGGCTCGCCAGGCACCCGGTTCATAAAGGTGTTTTGGAAGACCAACTGATTCATGTTCGTGGTGGCAAGCGGCACCGGGATTGGCGTTCCACTAGAGTAGCGGAGCAGACCTCCAACGGTCCAGCCACCCAGGGCATTCCGGATCCATCTGTTCTCGGTGACCCTCGGCGTGAGGTAATTGAAGGCGACGACGAAGACCAGCGGCTGCGAGTTGTCCGCAATTGTCTTTTGATTCGCCCGATTGAACACGTTGTTCACGCTGTTGTTCGGGATGATATTGGTCATCTCCTTTTGCCAGGTAAAGGAGGCGGTCAAGTCCAGCCCGTGCGAATAACGCTTTGTCACTTTCGCCTGCAGCGAATCGTACCAACTGTTCCCCAGCGGCGCCCAGCGCGGCGTCAAAGCAGAATTGAACTGCGGGAAAGGCCGCAACGTTTGGGCAACAGTTGCGCTACCCGGATAGCCGGTGTAGGGCGCGCGGAATCCTCGCGATTGTGCCAGCGGAGAATCGATGCGCGAAACAAGCAATGCCTGATCATTAGGATTCAGCCTGTTCAAGCCATACTGCGACAGCAGTTGATCGGAGAGAGCGTTTGGACTTACCAGGTTATTTGCAGTTAACCAATTGCCGCGATTTCCAACGTAGGCCGCTTCCACAAGGAGGCTGGGAAGGATCTCACGCTGCAGACCGATATTCCATTGGAAGATGCGTCCGGGACGGGCTCCGTTCGGGTCGATGGTGGTTGACGGAGCGTTCAACTGTCCAGGCGTGGGACGCAAGCCTGGGTTCAGGGTCGCTACATAAAGATCGCTCGGATTGTGTTGCAGCCCGTCACGCAAGACGGCTGCAGATTCGCCGAAGCCGGGGTTGTCCCAAACCCGCTGGTCGAAGCCGACGCCGAGAATAGCACTATTAGTGAAGTAGCCATAGGTCGGAAGGTTCGTATAGGTGATACCAAAACCCGAGCGGAGCACGGTCTTGTCGTCGATCTGCCAAGCCGCGCCGAGACGTGGTCCGATCGCATACGGATACGGGCTGGTGAACCTGCAGTCGCAGCGTCCGGGACCGTAGCCTTCATAAACAATGCCTCCTGGCAGGCCTGCCGCAGCCGGGTTGGGAACAGTGGGCCCGAACATGCTGCTGCGGTCATGAATCTCCTTACCTTGGCTCTGCAGATCCCAGCGGAGGCCGTAATCGAGAGTGAAGCGGCGGCTGACCTTCCAGGTGTCCTGAACGAACAAGCCCCACGTCTTCTTGCGCCATTGAGGATCTTGAATTGCGTTGACACTGGCATTGTCCACCAATCCAAGCAGAAAACTCGCATAAGGGAATCCAACGCTGCCGCCCTGCAAATTCTGGCCTTGCGTCGAAGGCAGTCCGGTTTGATTGGCGTTGAAATTCAGGATGCCCTGAGCGCCACGGCTGTTGCGATCGGTCCAGATGTCGATACGGAACTCGCCGCCAACCTTGTACGTGTGATTCCCGCGCACGTAGGACATGCTGGCCACCGATGTCCACTTGTCGTTGTAGTATTTGTTCGCG
>DASQDN010000024.1:0-9473 GCA_035634155.1 Bryobacteraceae bacterium
GCAGCCACCTCCGCCAGCCCAGACGCAAGAGCCCATAGACCGGTTACCACCAATGCCGGTTGCTAAACTAAACCCGTGGCATTGCCAGCAGACCTGCAAGCAGCGACCCAAGCCGCATGGGAGCGCGCGCGTGACGTACCCGGCTACCTCGGCGAACGCGAGTTTGGCGCGCTAATGATGCTCTTTGCCGGAGCCACAGGCGATGGCGTCGCAGTTGAGATCGGCAGCTTCAAAGGCAAGTCCACCACCGGCCTGGCAACTCTCGCCAAGCACTACAGCCTGGGTCAAGTCATCAGCATCGATCCGCACAACGCGCCCTCGGTAACCGACCCCATCCTAGGCGCCACCGGGACGTCTTTCGACGAGTTCAAGCGCGCGCTCCGCAACGCCGGAGTGGAGGACCAGGTCGAAGCCCACCGAGCCAAATCAGGCGACGTAGCTAAGAACTGGAACCGCCCCATCCGCTTTCTCTGGATCGACGGGGATCACACCTACGAAGGCGCCAAACTCGACTTCGACCTCTTCATGCCCTTCGTCGTTCCTGGCGGCATCGTCGCCATTCACGACACGCTGCACGAGTTCGAAGGCCCCATCCGCGTCTTCGTCGAAGACATGCTGCGCTCGGACACGTTCGGCCCCGCCGGCCTCCTGCACACGATCGGCTGGGCGCAGTATCGCCCCAGCGACGGCGCTAAATTCCGCAAGGAGCGCGAAGCCCTGGCCCGCCGGGCCGCGCGACTCATCCCGCTAGTGGAAGGTGGACGCCCCGTCAAAGGCTTTTCCAAAATGCTGTGGAAAGTGAACTGCGCGCTTATCCCGCACCAAGTTCTATCACCCGCCGAGTGGGACACCGCGGTCAGCCGCTAACCGCCCGCCGAGCGCGTTATACCCCAACGCCGTCACGACCAGGAACATCGTCAACACTTCACTATCGCCGAGATTCACGTCGGTGATCCCTTCAATCAACAGCGAGATCACCACCGCAATCCCGCCATGCAGCAAGAACCGCCGATCGTCCAAGCCCGCCGGAAGCGCACGTACGCCGCGTCCGAAATCCCAGAGAATCTGCGCAAACAACCAGACCATCACCAGCATCACCGGAACGCCCCGCTCCGCCGCATAATGCAGATAAACGTTGTGCAGGTGCATATACGATCCGGCGGGTAGCGGCAGCGGCACATCGGGCGGAAGATACTCCAGGAACCGCTTTCGAGGCACCTCGGGACCGAGCCCGAACCACGGATGCTCCTTCACCATGCGCACTCCCGTACGCATCAGAATCGAGCGAAACTCATTGGAATCCGCTGCACTTGGCCGCACAATCGAGATGGCACGCTGGCGGATCAGCGGCGGCGTCACCATCAACCCCAAGCCCAACACCACCGGGATCGCCAGCGTCGCCTTAGGCCGCCACACAA
Organism: Bryobacteraceae bacterium; assembly: GCA_035634155.1. Lineage (GTDB taxonomy): Bacteria > Acidobacteriota > Terriglobia > Bryobacterales > Bryobacteraceae > DASQDN01. The sequence continues at coordinate 1,419 of DASQDN010000024.1, forward strand.
AGACCAGATAGGCGCCCGCGACCACCGTAGCCACCCACACCGCGCGAGTCTGCGCAATCACGATCGCAACCGACAAAATCAACCCCAGCAAACACCACAACGGAAGCCGCCGCCGCGAGCCCGGCGCAAAGAACACATAGGACACCAGCATCAACAGAGCAATCATCAGCACCACTGAGAACGTGTACCAGTGGCTCATAAAACCCGTGATCCGCTCCGCCACCTGAGCCGTATACAAATCCCCGCTCTGCTGTCGTAGCGTGTAAAGCTTCACCCCGAACTGCCAGATCCCGAGCACCCCACTCACCGACGCCAGCACGGCCCAGGCGAGCATCAAACGTCGCGCCACCCGCAACTCCCGCAGCACCGTATAAGCAACAACGACCTGGGTAAAGACGTAGAACTTCTTCACCTGCGGCCAAGCCACGCCAGGATCCCCCGACAATGCAATCGCCACCGCAGTGCCCAGAAGAAACAATCCCAGAGGCGCCTTGATCGGAGGAACCTCCGGCCGAACCCGCCCAATCACAAACGCCAGCAGCGTTAAGCCAAGAAGAATCTGCGACGGAGCAATCCCAACCACAATCGCCGCGGACGAGCCAAAGGCAAGCCACACCGCGGCCTCATGTACACGACTCTGCAAGGGGGACAAAGGCGCATCGTACCACGCCGCCCCGTCGCAATATTTAGCTTGATATAGAGAGTATCTGCATATAGACTCCCTGCATATGGATGTACTGCAAGGCACCCTTGACATGCTCGTCCTCCGCACCCTCATCCTCGAGCCTCTGCACGGCTACGGCGTCTCTAAAGCCCTCAACTCCACATCCGACGGGGCCCTCGACATCGAGTTCGGCTCCCTCTACCCCGCCCTCAAGCGTCTCGAAGCCAAGGGCTGGATCTCCTCCAAGTGGGAGATCTCCGAGCACAACCGGCGAGCCAAGTACTCCCGCATCACCGCCGCCGGTCGAAAACAACTCCGCCGCGAGCACTCCAAGTGGTCTGACTTCGTATCCGTCGTAACCCGCATCATGGGCCCACTCAACGAAGGAGAATCCTCATGAGCCTCATCGGGAAGCTGAAATACCTTCTGCCCTCCCACCGCAAAGCCGTTGAAACCGATCTCCGCGACGAGATCGAGTGCTTGGCAGCCATCGCCGAAGCGGAAGGCGCCCGCGCCAACCTCGGCAACCTCACGCGAGCTGCCGAAGAAGCCCGCGCCACTTGGACGTGGACCTGGCTGGACCACCTCGGCGCCGATCTCCGTCATGCCCTCCGAGCCATGCGCCGCAATCCCGGCTTCACCACCACGGCCATCATCTCTCTCGCCCTCGGCATCGGCGCCAACATCGCGATCTTCAGCTTCATCAACGCACTCCTCCTTAAACCGTTGCCCGTCAGAGATCCCGACTCGCTCGTGATGCTCACCTCCTTCGCAGGCAGCGAAAAGATCGGCGACTTCGGCTATCCCGACTACGTCGCCTTACGCGAGGCAACCAACGGATTCACCGACATGGCGGCAGCCTCAAACCTTGCGCCTACCTATCTCACAACCGGCCGCGACACCAAGCTCGTGCAGCGAAGAATTGTCTCGGCGAATTACTTCTCCACTCTCGCTGTACAGCCCATCGCCGGCCGAGCGTTCCATAACAACGACGATGCGAACCAACTCGCAGTCATCAGTCACCGCCTCTGGACGCAGGCCTTCTCCAACGCCCCAGCCATCATTGGCGCAGGCATCGAACTCGACGGACTTCCTTTCACCGTCATCGGCGTCGCGCCACCCGAGTTCCTCGGCGAAACTATCGGCGAAGCAACCGACATCTGGGTAACCATGAGCCTCATGCCTCTCGACCGACGCAACGCGCCGGGCTACACATGGCTGAACCTCATTGCGCGCCTTCGACCGGGCATAAGTCGCGTCGAAGCGCATGACCGCCTGACGGCAGCCATACCGCGGCTCCGCAACCGCTTCATCGACCGAGTCTCCGTCGAACCCGGCAGGCTCGGCGCCTCATCGCTCCGCGGCGCGCTCGCACGCCCCTTGAAGATCCTGATGGGTGTAGTCGGCGTGGTCCTTCTTATCGGATGCGCGAACCTTGCCAGCCTCCTGCTCGCACGAGCCGCCGCACGCCGGCGAGAGATCGCAACCCGCCTCGCCATCGGAGCGTCTCGCAGCCGCGTCATCCGTCAGATGCTCACCGAAAGCGCACTGCTCGGCGCCATCGGCGGCGCCGCGGGACTTGTGCTCGCCATGGGCATACAAAGAATCTTGCTTGTACTGGTTGCTACAGCGGGCCGCACCGTAACGCTCGACCTTCGCCCGGACCTCACAGTCTTGGTCTACACCGCCGCGTTATCGGTCGCCGCGGGTCTGCTGTTCGGCCTGGCGCCTGCCTTGCTAGCCGCGCGTGAAAACATCGGCGAATCGCTAAAGCTCACTGTCCAAAATGCTCGGTGCAAAAGAAGAAGCATCGGCATCCGAGACGCCCTCATCGGTGTGCAGGTAGCGCTATCCTTCATGCTGCTCGTTGTAGGAGGCCTATTCATCCGCACTCTCTACAATTTGAAGACGCAGGACTTCGGCTTTCAACCCGACAACGTTCTGTGCCTCCAGATCGTTCCGGAGCAAGGCTACAAACCGCAGTGGCCCAACCTCATCCAGGCGCTGCTGCGGACGGCCGAAGCCGTGCCCGGAGTCCAAGCCGCGACCGTCTCTTTCAATCCGACCCTTTCAAGCGCGGGAAGCGGCGTCAGTGGTTTCGCGATCAAAGGCCATCCGCCATCAGCCTCGCAAGAGCGCGCACGCGCCAACTGGGTCGGCCCCGGCTACTTCCATACCGCCGGCATCTCCCTGCTCGATGGCCGGGAGTTCACATCCGCCGATACTTTAACCACTCAGCGAGCCGCGGTCATCAACCAGTCGATGGCCGGCCATTACTTCGGCAGCAGCCACGCCGCCATCGGCCGTCACTTCGAGTTCAACAAGAACAGCTATCGTATCGTCGGCGTCGCCAAAGACGCCAAGCACCAGGACCTGCGTGCACCCGCTCCGCGCTTCATATACTTCTCCGCACTGCAGCAGAGTAATCAAGCCGTGCACTCGCTCGAAGTCCGCACCACCGGGCCGCCGCTCGCCGCGGCTGCGGCCCTTCAAGCCGCCGTACATCAAACGGACCCGCGTGTAAGAATACGCAACATCGCCAGCCTGAACCAACTCGTACAACAAAAGCTTGCGCGCGAGCTTCTCCTCACCGACATAGCCGGCTTCTTCGCGGGCCTGACGCTTCTCCTGGTTTGCGTCGGAGCTTATGGATCGCTGGCCTACAACGTCGCCCGCCGCTCTGGCGAGATCGGTATCCGAATGGCCCTCGGAGCCCGCCCGGCTACAATCATCCGATTAGTCCTTCGCGACGTGATCCTCACAGTTGGAGTCGGACTCGCCTGTGGGACCGCATTGTCACTCCTGGCCGGCAAACTCGTACGCTCGCTGCTCTTCGGCCTCACCGCGACAGACCCGACAACACTCATCGCCGCGGCACTGCTCCTGGCAATCTCCACACTCACCGCCGCCTACATGCCCGTCCGCCGAGCCCTGCAAGCCGAGCCGACTGCCGCCCTACGACTCGAGTAATCCCACGGGTCCACGAAAAAAAGGGCAGCCAGACCACCAAAGGTCCAACTGCCCATTCCGCGCAAAAATTATTAGAACCGAATTAACGACGCATCCGCCGGCCGGCCACCAGCGCCAGCATGCCGATAGCGCCCATCGCGATCGTACCCGGCTCCGGCACAGCAGACGCGGCAGTCACCGCATCCACAAACGCCGTCCGATCGCCCGCCGGACCCGATCCCTCGAAGCTGATCGTCAAAGTCGACGCCGTCGCAACGAAAGGATTCGAAGTGTACTGATGAAAGCCCGGGGTCAATCCGCCCACATTCAACGGAGTGAACACTTCCACGCCGTCCACCTTCACGCCAATCGACAACGAGCCAATTTCCGCACCGCAATTAGAACAACCATCCGTCCGCTTGGCCAGATAAAACGCCAAGGTGTACACGGACCCGATATCGAACCCGCTCACAGCCTGCGAGATCGAGCTGCCCGACCCTTGGATGAACGCCGCTTGATCGCCATCCGGAGTCGCAGGAACGAAAAAGCCCCCCGGCCCCGCCTCCGCAATTCCCGAACCGACAAACGCCCATGGAGCGCCCAAGGCCGGGTTGTACATGAACCCGCTACCGCCCAGGTCCGGCGACTCAAACGACCAGTTACCAATGACGGGAGCGCCGCTAAGCGCGCCGGCCATGGCGAAGAAAGACAAACAACCGGACAAAAATAGTTTCTTCATCGGAAATCTCTGCCAAGAAGAATATCATGCAAGGCGAGATTTGAAGCCGTAAAACAATGGAAATAAAGGAGCTCAACGGTAAGAATAGTACTAGAACTGACCCCGTACTTATGAGGGGTAGGGATTATCCCCACCGCCGCTTACGGACAACCCGGGGGACCCACTCCCGATTCCCCGCTACCCCTTGCAAAAAGCTATTCCGGGCGCCTCCCACCGGAGGTAATGCCAGCCGCTGCACCCCACAAATGCGGGAGGAAACGACTCAAAGATGTGGAGAAACCATGCGCAAACGCGTTGACCTAGTCAGCAAAAAGCCAAACCAGAAGCACCAAATCCGCCGCAAAAAGGGCCCCGAAGAACAATTTATTGTGCCGAGCCAGCCACTCGGGAAGATAAATATCGAAGTTGGCCGACCGCTCATCTGTGTACCGAGCCGCAGCGTCCGTCAGCGGGCACCGACCACGATTGAGCGCAACAATGGCGCATTCAACAAACACGCACCCGGCCATAACTTCAGCCCAGATGAACTTCCGCAGGAAGGCAGCCACCGGTATCAGCACAATGCAGCCGGCAAAGAACAACCACGCCGCCGTATGCAACGCCTTCACCGTCACCAGACGGCGCCTTTCTATTCGCAACTGTTCAGCAGAAATCTGATCCCGCGCAAACATAACCACGAAATGTCGGCCCCGCTGCCCTCACCGATCCACCCGCTCTTCCAGCACCACCGTCACACTCTCACCCGCTTCCTTGCCGATCGCCCGGCGTAGCTCTGCTTTGACCGGCAGCTTATGAGTGCCGTCACCCAGCGCCATAAACGAGCTTCGAAATGAGTGCCCATCGATCTTCCCGCTCACCTTAACCAGCCCGCGCGTCCCGAAAAACTCCACCGACTGCGGCCAAACAACATAGGTCCAACCACCCTTCGCCGAACTCTTTTGAAGCTTTGCAGTGAACTTCTTGTCGATGACCATAGCACCATGCTCGCGCACCAGCGCCTCAAAACGCTGTTGACACGCATATCGATATTCGATATTATCGAATTTCAATAAGGAGATGGAAACAAGCGCCATGGGCAATCAATCAATCGCATCGGTAGTCAAGTTCCTCCTCGAAGCCGCCTGGTGGATCCTAGCCGTAGTTCTGACCCTCCTCCTCATCGTTGCGGCGTGCAGCTTCTTCATCGACATTGGAGGTCCCAACGTCACCATGAGCCTGCCCGTCGCAATCGAAGTAACCGGTCCCCTGACCGACGTCGAGGCCGCCGGCGCCAGCAACGCGCAACTCGAGAACCTGCGCGGCAATTTGCGATTCCCTGCCCGAAAAGGCGTATTCTTCTCAGGAAGCATGGCAGCCATAACCATCCTGCTGGTCAACGTATTCTGGATGGTGACGCAGCTACGCCATGTGTTCCGATCCCTCAGCCGGCGCTCTCCTTTTATCCCCGAGAACGCACGCCGAATTCGTTGGGTGGGCTCGGCCGTCATCATCGCTGAACTCGGCCGCGCCGCCCTGGTTTACTATTGGAGTTATTACACCAGCCTGAACTTCACCATGAGCGGCGTGCGCTTCACAGCCTCGGCCGACGTGAACGCGACCCTCATCGTCGTCGGTCTCGCCATCATTGCCATTGCCGAGGTCTTCCAGGAAGGAGCGCGGCTGCAGCAGGAACAGTCGCTCACCATCTGACCCATGGCGATACGCGTCAAACTGGATACCCTGTTACTCGAGCAACAAATCACGCTGACCGAGCTCGCCGAGCGCATTGATCTCACGCTAGCCAATCTCTCGATCCTGAAAACGAACAAAGCAAAAGCAATCCGCTTCTCAACCTTGGAGGCGCTCTGCCGCGAGCTCGAATGCCAGCCCGGCGACTTGCTCGAATGGGACGAATCGGATTAAGTGCAACAGCTCCACATTCCCGATAGCCTCGCGGCCGCCTGCCGGCACAACGCCAGCACACGAACTTGGCTGCAGCGATTACCCGAGCAAATCCGAGAACTCGAAACACGCTGGTCCCTACGCTTCGCCGAGCCGTTTACGAACCATGAGGGAAGCTGCTCATGGGTTGCGCCAGTCTCACTGCCTGACAACACATCGGCAGTCCTAAAACTCGCGATGCCCCACATGGAGGGCGAGCACGAGATTGAGGGCCTGTGCTTCTGGAACGCCGACCCCACCGTCCAACTCCTCGCCTACGACACAAACGTCGGAGCCATGCTCCTGGGACGCTGCCATCCCGGCACATCTCTGCGCGCGCAACCGGAATCCGAGCAGGACGTCGTCCTCGCGAGACTCCTCAAGCGCATGTGGCGCATGCCTCCGACGCCCCACTCATTCCGCCACCTGCGACTGATGACGACACATTGGAGCCGTGAAACAATGGCCGCCGCGAGCGCCTGGCCGGACGAAGGCATCGTCAAAGAAGGCCTACGTCTCTTCCAAACCCTCACCGAACCCGCAGCCTCGGACGTGCTTCTAGCCACCGACCTGCACGCCGGAAACGTACTCCGCGCGCAACGCGAGGAATGGCTGGTTATCGACCCCAAGCCCTTCATAGGAGACCCCGCTTACGACGCAACGCAACATCTCTTCAACTGCGAACAGCGCCTTCAGAAAGCTCCCGAAGAAACCATCTGCCGCTTCGCCGACCTCCTGTCCATCGACCGTGAACGCATCCGCCTGTGGACCTTCGCCCGCGCCGCAGCGGAGCCCCGCGACAACTGGACTAACGACTGGGCGTTCCAACTCGCACGAGCCTTAGCGCCAAAGTGACCCGACCGACCCGGCCTTACCGCCGATTTCAGACCACTCAACCGCGAAACCACCCTGGCCCTTACGCACGTCGTCGAAAGGTGGCCATCAACACAGGGCAATGATCTCAATCAATCGGGAAGAACTGCTCCTAACCATTGCTCCCTACGTATTTGCCGCGTGCCCGCCACTCGGCTCGCCTCCGAAGCACAGTGCGAAGTCGCTCTGCCTGCTCCAATGACAGCAGGGCGTGCTTGACTCTCGGCAGAAGCTTCTCGTAGAGGTATCCAGACCGGAAAAAATAAGGCCGCAGCTCAAGAAAGCAAAGAGCCGCTTCCACCGCATTCGGATCGCCCGACTCAATCCTCTCCAGCGCGCCCTCATAGCCACCGGGAAATGCCAATACGCGATACCGCGCCTGAAAGTCCTCGGCCGCAGACTTCCACGCTTGAAATCTCGCCTCACTTTCTCCACGCCTTCTGAACGTCTCCCGAACGCCGTTATGCAAACGTACGATCTCCGCCGCGTTCGCCAGGATCGTCCTCCTCACTTTATCTGCGTTCATTCCTGTTCCACTCTGTCAATCCATACTGGGCGCGGATAGCGTTCACGCCTACATTAACATTTCCTCTAACCCACATCCCCTCAGCCACATCGCCACCCCACAAACAACCCAAAACACCTCCCTAACTTGGACCCACAGCGTACACTCCAAAGCAGAAGAGGCCGGACCGCCCAGAACCAAAGGCGACCGGCCTCTTTCCACTAGCGAAAGGAAGCCCGACCAAATGGCCACGCAGAAACAACTCGAAGCAAACCGCCGCAACGCCCAGAAATCCACCGGCCCTGTCACAGACCTCGGCAAAGCCGTAGCCAAATTCAACGCCCTCAAACACGGTATGACTGCATCCACCGCCGTCCTCCCGCACGAAGACCCCAGCTCCTACGC
>DASQDN010000025.1:0-2703 GCA_035634155.1 Bryobacteraceae bacterium
CTACGGTGAAGTGATCGCAGCTGCGGACCAGATCCAGATCTATAAGCTGGTGTGCCGTCAGATTGCGCGTCGGATGGGCTTCACTGCGTCATTCCTGCCGAAGCCCGTTGTAGGCGTCAATGGCAACGGCATGCACACCAACGTTTCCATCACCAAGGACGGCAAGAACCTTTTCTGGGATCCGCAGGGCGAAGAAAAGATGAGCAAGTTCTCGTGGGAGTTCGTGGATAAGATCCTCACCCACGGCAACGACCTCTGCCTGCTGCTCAACGCCAGCGTGAACGCGTATCGCCGGCTCGACCCGCACTTTGAAGCTCCCAACCAGATCAAGGCGTCGGCCACGGATCGCGGTTCCATGGTGCGCATCCCGATCGGCAACGAACGCAGCGCCCGCGTTGAAGTTCGCTCGGTGGGTCCGGACGCGAATCCGTACATGGTGCTGTACTCGATCTTCAAGACGGGTCTCGACGGCGACCTGGTGGAGAACCTCCGCAACGCCGACCGCTACCTGCCGGACAACGTTTATGATGCGCTCGCCAACTTCCGCAACGCGGAGTGGACAACGAAGCTCCTCGGTGAAGATGTGAAGGGTCGCTATGCCGACCTGAAGCAGGCTTCCGCCGACCGCTGCCCGCGTCTGCTCGGCACCTTCGTCAAGGCGCCGGAAGTGCAGTATCACCACGAAGTCTACAACCAGTTCCTTTGGAACCGGTTCTAGCAGCCTGGCTGTACTCTCCTGTCACTCTAGAGGCGTCGCTCCACCAAGCGGCGCCTTTTCTCATCCTCCAGCACGGCGCGCCGCGACGGCCCCCAGCCGTCCGCGTCTTTAGGTAGCCGCGCAGGCACAAACTACAGCGACCGGCTACTTCTTGCCCGTTACCTTTGACCAGCCATATCGGACCGCTTCCTTGAAATCGTCCCAGGGTCCCTGCCCGCGACGTTCCCAGTCCTCCCGCAAGCGGCTCTCGGCGTGCGCCCAGTCACCCTCGCGGTTCGAATGCGCGAAGTCGTGGCCCATTCCGTAGGCCGCGGCATAACGCCCGTATTCCGCACCACTTGCGGCGAAGTGGTTCATGAAGTGTTCGCGGAACTCCGGGTCGTAGTCGCCACAATAAACGCATACGCCTTCGGGGGCCGTGTCATAGTTCTTCTGATCGAACGAGTCGCTTCCCGGCTCAGTCCAGTTGTCGTGTGTGGTCGGTCGCATGGGTGCCTCCTCGGACGTCACTGCATCTCTGCCTCCAACGTTCCAAGCACCACCGCTCCGTTGCAACACGGCCGCGCCGGACGGTACATTTAGGAGAACAGACCGTCCAACACAGGTCATATGCAAACCCTACGACTTCTCTCGGCGTTTACGCTCGGCGCCCTTACCCTGGCCGCTCAGCAAGGCTTCGACGCCAAAGCCATCGACCCGAAGGCCGATCCCTGCACCGACTTTTATCAGTACGCGTGCGGCACGTGGCTCGCCAACAACCCCATCCCGGCTGACCAGTCCGCTTGGGGCCGCTTTAGCGAGCTGAATGAGCGCAATCAGCGCATTCTCCGCGACATCCTGGAGACAAGCTCGGCCAAAACAACGCGGACCGCGAACGAGCAGAAGATCGGCGACTACTTTGCCACTTGCATGGATGAGAAGGCAATCGACGCGAGAGGCGCTGAGCCGCTGAAGCCTTACCTCTCCGAGATCGCCGCGCTCAAAGACAAGGCCGGACTGACCGATCTGCTGATCAAGATGCATATGGCGGGCATCGCGCCCATGTTCAGCGTCGGCTCTACGCAGGACATGAAGAACGCGACCGAAGTGATCGCCTACGTGGACCAAGGCGGCATCGGGCTCCCCGAACGCGACTACTACTTTAAGGACGACGCCAAGTCGGTCGAGTTGCGTAAGCAGTACGTAGCTCACGTACAGCGCATGTTTGAACTGCTGGGCGATTCGGCCGAAGTTGCTGCGAAGAAGGCATCCACGGTGATGTCGATCGAGACGGCGCTCGCCAAAGGCAGCCTCGACGTGACCTCGCGCCGTGATCCCGAGAAGATCTATCACCGTTTAGAAACCAAGCAGCTCGTGGATCTGGCGCCGTCGCTCGCGTGGGAAAAGTACCTGGCCGGCATCGGAGCCCCGGTGAAGAACCTCAACGTCGCAGTGCCGGACTTTTTCAAGGCGATGGACGCGCAGATCAAGGCCATCAGCCTGGATGACTGGAAGGTTTATCTGGCATGGCACGTAGTGCATGCCGCCGCGCCGCTGCTGCCTTCCTCGTTCGTCAATGAGAACTTCAACTTCTACGGCAAGACCCTGACGGGCGCCAAAGAACTCCGGCCGCGTTGGAAGCGCTGCGTCCAGTACACCGATGGGGACCTCGGCGAAGCGCTGGGACAGAAGTACGTGGAACTCACTTTCGGAAAAGAAGGCAAGGAGCGCACACTCGCCATGGTGCGCGCGTTGGAGAAAGCGCTGGAGCGCGACATTCAGCAGCTCGACTGGATGACGCCGCAAACCAAGAAGCGCGCGCTAGAGAAACTCCACGCGATCAGCGACAAGATCGGCTACCCGGAAGAATGGCGCAACTACACGGCGTTGGAGATCAAGAAGGGCGATGCCATCGGCAATTCCTTCCGAGCCAACACCTTCGAGTTCAAACGGCAGATCGCCAAGATCGGCAAGCCGGTAGATAAGAAGGAATGGTTCATGACCCC
>DASQDN010000026.1:0-1591 GCA_035634155.1 Bryobacteraceae bacterium
TCTTCGTTCGCGGCGTTGAGCCTGCCCGCTGTGGCTGCTTCACGCAAATGGCCCCTCGGCATCAATACGTACTGCCTGCGGTTCCAGCGCTGGAACGACCGACAACTCGTTGATTACTGTGCAGCGCAAAAGCTGGATGCCATCTTCCTGCAGGATTCGCTCGATCCGCAGCGGATGGAGCCGAAGCATTGGGCCGAGGTGCGGTCGTGGTGCAAAGAAGCCGGGCTGAGTATAGAAACGGGCGGGGGATTGATGCTCCCGGCGTCAGCCGAGGCCTTTCCGAGCACCGTGGCCACGCTGCGCACGAACATTCAGCGCGCCGTCGCTATGGGATCTCCCATCGTGCGCGCAGTGCTCGGCAGCGATCGTTACACGATGCCGCCCGGCCCGGTGACGCAGCATATTGAGACGGCGCTGAAAGTCCTGCGCGAGGTCAGGTCTGAAGTAGTGGACGCAGGCGTGAAGATCGCCATCGAGAATCACAAGGACCTGCAAGCCTGGGAAACACGCCATTTGATCGATACAGCCGGCAAGGACTTCGTCGGCTCGTATCTGGATACGGGCAACCCGGTGTTTGTCGCCGAAGATCCGTCGACCACGATCGAGGAACTCGGGCCGGTGGCGGTGTCCTTCCATCTGCGAGATTCGGTTGTGTATCAGCACCCGGACGGTATCGCAGTGCAATGGGTGCCGCTTGGAGAAGGGACCAACGATTTCCGTGCCTTGGTAGGTCGCGCGGCCGAACTGATTCCGCAGGGCGTACATATCCATTGCAAGCCGATCACAGCCAGGCCTCCCGTGGTGTTGCCGGTGTATTCGGATGAGTTCTGGTCGAAGTGGTTTCCACGCGCACGATCGAAGGATTTCAGCCGGTTTCTCGCGCTTGCACGCCGCGGTCGTCCGTACGTGAAGCCGCATGTGGAAGCAGATGTGCCGGAACTTCGTGAGAAGTACATGGAAGCGCTGAAGCAGCAGCAGATGGAGCACATGCAGGCAAGCCTGCAGTACTGCAAAAAAGTGCTCGGGCTCGGCGTTCGAGCGGCTTAGGCGGTCAAAGCGGCAGGGTGAGAATCGCCTCGCAACCTGAACCCGAGGCGCGATTTTCAAGCGTCAAAGATCCACCGTGCGCCTCAGCGATCTGGCGGCTGAGCACCAGACCGATACCCGAACCGCCGGGCTTGGTGGTGAAGAACGGCACGAACAGGTTGGCGGTGTTGGCGAGCCCCGGCCCTTCATCCACTACGTGAACTCGCAGTTGCTGTCCCATCCGCGACCAGCCGAGCATCACTCGACCCTCTGTAGTGAGAGACGCGTCCGCTGCGTTACGCAGAAGGTTGATCAACAACTGATCGAGCTGGTCCGAGTCGCCGTTGATGGTGAGCGGCTCACCTGGTTCCAGTAGCACGGTCACTCGCCGCTCCAGCGCTGCTACTCTTTGAATCCAGTTGCACACCTCCACGGGGTCGAAGCGCGGGCGCGGCAAGCGAGCCAGCTTCGCGTAAGCACCAAGGAACCGGCTGAGTCCTTCGCTACGGGTTGCGATAATCTCGAGCCCTCTCGTCATGTCCTCTTCCCAGTCGTCGGCGCGCGG
>DASQDN010000027.1:0-10094 GCA_035634155.1 Bryobacteraceae bacterium
TACCGTCGGTACAACTTAAAAGTTGTCGTAAAAGAGGGAATCCGGTTCAATTCCGGAACTGCCCCGCAGCGGTACGCAGGAACGAAAGTCGCATGCAAGGCACTGGCCTCCTCAGGGCTGGGAAGCCGCGGCGAGTAGGACCAAACGAAGCCAAATTGGTTTCGTTCTACCTGCAAGTCCGAAGACCTGCCGATGGCTCCAGGCCAGATTGCGCCTGGATGACAGAACATCGCCTTCGGGGGAAGGACAATGACTGCTATTCATTCCATTTGTGTCTTCGCGTTCGCAGTGCTTGTGGGCGCTACTTCTATTCACGCCGCTGAGTTGCGCGGCAAGGTGCTCGATCCGTCCGGAGCCGTCGCGCCCGGCGCTCGGGTGAGCCTGGTTCAGACGTCAACCGGCTCGCGATCTACAGCCGTAACCGGTTCGGACGGGACGTATGCCGTCGCCGGGCTCATCGCCGGCGAGTATCTGGTTGAGGCGCAGGCGGCCGGCTTCGGAGTGTCGCAGGCACAGCGCGTCAGCCTCGAGGGTACCGGCTCGGAATCGCTCGATTTGAGCTTAGAACTGCTCCGGGTCAGCACCCAGGTGCAGGTGACGGCTGCCGGCGGAGCGCAGACCGTCGACGAGCAGGCCAAGGCGTTGACTGTGGTCGACTCGCTCCAGATCAACGACCGGGCAGAGTACTCGATTGCCGAGACAATTCGGAGCGTTCCGGGCGTGCGCGTACAACAACTTGGCGGCCCAGGGAGTTTCACTCGCATCCAGACGCGCGGCATGCGGGGCTTCGACACCGCAGTGTTGATTGACGGCTTCCGGCTCCGCGACGCCGGGTCCCCGCAAGGGGAGGCCAGCGGGTTGATCGGCGACCTGCTCGTGGTCAACACCGATCGCGTGGAGGTGCTTCGCGGGTCGGGCGCCTCGCTGTATGGGACACACGCGACTGGCGGTCTGATCAACGTGATCACGGCGACGGCCGAATCCGGCTTCCATGGCGAAGTCGGCGCGGAGGGCGGCGGATTGGGTTCGTTTCGTGGAATTACCCGGCTGAGCGGGTCGACGCTCGAAGACCGCATCCGTTTCTCTGGCGGGGTCACGCACCTGAACGTCACCAAGGGCATCGACGGCAACGACCGGACGCGCAACTCGGCAGGGCAGGGCCTTGTGCAGTACCGCTTCGGCCCGCGCACCGAGATCAGCGGGCGCGTCCTGGCTAACGAAAGCTTCGTGCAACTGAACGACACCCCCTTTGCTGCCAGCGGGTTGCCGTCCGATCCGGTGGTTCGAGCGGTCCCCAACGTCACGTTCGTGCCGTCTCCCGACGATCCCGACAGCCGCCGCGGAGCGTCGTACGTGTCCGGTCTGGTCGCCCTGTCGCACCAATGGTCTCCTGCGGCCTCGATGCGCATCAGCTACCAGGGGCTGACCACGTCCCGCGACAACCGGGACGGTCCTGGTGGGACTCGATTCGAGCCGTCGTTCACGACATCGGATCGCTTTGACGGCCGTCTGGATACGGTGCAGGCGCGTGGCGACTTCCACGCCGGCAGCCACTGGCTGACTGCCGGGTACGAGTTCGAGCGCGAGGCGTTCGACAACCGCTCGCGAAACGAGTTCGCGCCACCGGCTGAGTTGTTCAATGCCCGATTGCAAATCGACCAGTCGAGCCATGCCGCCTTCGCGCAGGACCAGATGCAGTTCCTGGACCGGAGGCTGCAGGTCTCGTTGTCCGGCCGGGTGCAGGGGTATCAGCTCGAAGACCCTCGCTTCAGTGACGGCACGAGCGTTTACAGGGACGCCGCCGTGTCCGAGGCGCCGCGCGCCGTGACTGGCGACGCCTCTGTCGCCTACTTCGTCCAACGCACCGGGACGAAGGCGCGGGCGCACATCGGCAACGGCTTCCGCAGCCCGGCTCTGTACGAGCGATTCGGTGGAGCCTTCTTCGGGGGCTTCAGCGTCTTCGGCGACCCGGCTTTGAAGCCCGAGCGGCTGCTTGCGTTCGACTTCGGCTTCGATCAGTACCTCGGGTCGCGCACGAAGGTTAGCGCCACGTACTTCTACACACGGATCCAGGAAGCGATCGCGTTCGACTTCAGCGGCGCCATCTCGCCGTCAACCGACCCGTTCGGGCGCTTTGGCGGCTATCGCAACACGAATGGCGGATTGGCTCGAGGCGTGGAGCTTAGCGTCGAAACGAACCCAATTCGGAGCATGACCGTTCGCTCGGCGTATACCTACACCAATGCCGACGAGCGGCGTTCGATCTTCAGCACGGGCAACATCCGCAGCATCCGGGTGTCGGATCATATGTTCGCGGGAACCGTGACGCAGCGCTTCGGTCGGACTTTCGACGCCACATTTGACCTTTTCGCCGCCAGCGATTACCTGCTGAACTTCGGCACTCGAGCCTTCTCCTTCCGAGGACCGGTGAAGGCCGACTTGGCGGTGAACTACACCCATACGTTGACCGATCGGACTAGTTTGCGGCTCTTCACTCGCATCGATAACGTGCTGAATCGCACGTATTATGAGGATGGCTTCCGCACGCCGAAGGCTTGGGCTACCGTGGGCATGCGGCTTCTGTTCTGATAGTAGGAGCATGGACTTAGCCGATCTCCGGCTTAGCTATACAAAGGCGGGACTGGCGGAGGAGGACGCAGCGCGCGATCCCTTCCGCCAGTTCGAGCTCTGGTTCAATCAGGCGCTGTTAGCGGGAATGGTCGAGCCGAACGCGATGACGCTCGCGACCGCGGGCGCCTCGGGACAGCCCAACGCGCGCGCCGTCCTGCTGAAGGGCTTCGATGAGGCCGGCTTCGTCTTCTACACCAACTACGGAAGCCGGAAATCGCGAGAGATTGACGCGAACCCCAACGTTTGTCTCCTGTTCTACTGGGCCGAGCTTGAGCGGCAAGTGCGTATTGCGGGTACCGCGGCGCGTGTAGCCGCGGCCGAATCGGACGCCTACTTTGCGAGCCGTCCGGTCGGCCACCAGCTCGGCGCATGGGTGTCCAGCCAAAGCCAAGTGATTCCCGGTCGCCAGACGCTGGAGGAGAGCCTGGCGGCCGTGGCCAGCCGCTTCGAGCCCGGACCCGTGCCTCGCCCGCCGCACTGGGGTGGCTTTCGCGTCGTGCCGCAGACCTTTGAGTTCTGGCAGGGTCGCCCGAATCGTCTGCATGATCGGCTGGAGTACGTTCGTGCCGAAGACGGGTGGTCTCTGCGGCGGCTGTCTCCCTAATGTACTTCCGGCAATGGGGTTCCAATGGACCCGCCGTGGTGTTGGTCCATGGGCATGTGGTGTCGAGCCGGTACATGGTCCCGCTCGGCGAGGCGCTAGCTCCGCATTGCCGCGTTTTCGCACCCGACCTGCCCGGCTCCGGCAAATCGCCGAAGCCGCCGCGCGCGCTCGACATACCGCAACTCGCCGATGCGTTGGGCGACTTCATTGTCGCGCGAGGGCTTGATTCGCCGGTGCTCATCGGCAATTCAATGGGTTGCCAGATCATTTGCGACCTGGTCACGCGCAAAGGCATGGCGGGCCGGGTGGTGCTTCAATCGCCTACAACGGATGGACGGGCACGGAAGCTGTACGTCCTGCTCGGGCGGTTTTTCCGATCGGCAATCCATGAGCAGCGGCTAATTCCGCTCGCCGCCATCTACCTTTCTGACTTGGCGCAGGCCGGCCCTTTCCGCAGTTGGGACACGCTGCAGTTCATGCTCCGCGACCGCATCGAAGACAAGCGCGTCGACGTGCCGGCGCTGATCGTTCGCGGAGAATACGACTTCATTGTCCCGGACTCCTGGGTTCGTCATCTGGCCGAAGTATGGCCGAATGCGAGTTTGCTGACACTGGCGGGTGTCGCCCACGGGCTGCACTATTCTGCTACGGAGCTATTCGTGGACGCGATTCTGCCCTTCGTTACGGGAGAACCGGCGTAGGCGGAAGACTTCGACAAAGAAAAGGTAGATGTTGAGAACACCCAGGCCGCTAACAGCGCCGCGGAAGTAGTTGCTGTTCCAGATCTGCCGAAGGCCGTAGGGCAGGAACTTCAGGTCCCAGTCACTTGCCCACGGCCAGATTAGCAGGAAGATGCCGATCTCAAACAGAAGTATGACCGCGATCAGGCCTGCGGTCTTGTGGTACCACTTGTACTCGGGCCGGGGGACTTCGTGCAGCGTTGCTGGGGACTCAGGCTGTAGCATGCTGGACCGCTAAGTCCTCTTCTTCCTTTTCATCGTAGCCCGTCCACAGCGGGAAACTACATGCGGTGCGCACGGGTTCGAAGCTGAAACGGTGCATCAGCGTGGGTCCGTATTTTCGCAGCGCGTCCATATGCTCATCCGTGCTGTAGCCCTTGTGCCGCGCCAAGCCGAATTGGGGGAACACCGCGTCCCATTCGCGCATGCACTGGTCGCGCGTCGTCTTGGCGAGAATCGACGCCGCTGCGATGCACTGCACTTTCGCGTCGCCGTGGATGATCGCCTGGCACGGCACGCCCAGGTCGAGCGGCATCGCGTCGGTCAGGAGGTAGTCGCAGGCGGGTGCGAGCTTCTCGATGGCCCGCCGCATCGCCAGCTTCGATGCCTGGTAGATATTGATGCGGTCAATTTCGTACGCGTCGGCCGCGCCAATGGCATGAGCGACGGCGCGCTCGCGGATGCGTCCGGTGAGCAACTCGCGCTGCTCGCGATCAAGCTGCTTGCTGTCCTTCAGTCCGCGGATCGGTCGGTCGGGAGAAAGAATCACTGCCGCGGCAAAGACGGGGCCGAACAGCGCGCCACGACCCACTTCATCGACACCGGCGATGCAGGTATAGCCACTGAGGCGCGCAGCTTTCTCGTGCTTGCCGCCGCAGGCGAGTTTTGGAGGCTTCTTGGCCTTGGTCGCCAAGGGTAAAACCGCTTCTAGGACGCGCGCTCTTTGAGGCGGGCGGCCTTGCCGCGCAGGCCGCGCAAGTAGTACAGCTTGGCGCGACGGACGAGTCCAGTGCGGACCACGTCGATGTGATCGATGACCGGAGCATTTACCGGGAAGATGCGCTCCACACCATGCCCGAAGCTGATCTTGCGGACAGTGATGGTCTGGCTGACTCCGGCATTGTTCCGGGCGATGACGGTTCCTTCGAACGCCTGCGTCCGCTCCTTGTCGCCTTCCTTGATCCGGACGTGGACACGAATGGTGTCGCCGGGGCGGAACTCGGGAATATCCGAGCGCACGTTCTTACTTTCGATCTTTGCCATCAACGCGTTCTGCATGTCTTTCTACCTTCCTAATCTTTATCGGGCTCCGACTTGGGCAGCAGGTCCGGCCGCATGCGCGCCGTTTTCTCCCTTGCCGCTTCGGTCCGCCACTTATGAATCTCGCCGTGATGCCCACTTAAGAGCACTTCCGGAACTCCGACTCCGCGGAATACCGCAGGTCTTGTCCACTGCGGGCAATCGAGCAGGTCCGAGCCCCGCCCCTCACTGAACGACTCCCAAACCGTGGAAGCCTCGTTTCCTAAAACACCCGGCAGCAGCCGAGCCACCGAATCGACTACCACCGCCGCCGCGAGTTCTCCGCCGCTGAGGACGAAGTTCCCGATGGAAAGCTCGTAATCCGCCAGATGAGTTGCCACCCGTTCATCCACGCCTTCGTACCGGCCGCAGATGAGAAGCAACTCCTTCTCCTGGCTCAACTCCCGGGCGACGTTCTGGTCAAACAAACGTCCTTGCGCGGAAAGCAGCGCCACCTTCTGCGATGGTTGGCGTCGGGGCCAGATGGTCTCCACCGCTTGGAAAATCGGCTCGGGTTTCAACAGCATACCCTCGCCTCCCCCAAACGGGCGGTCATCCACGGTTCTGTGACGGTCCGAAGTCCAGTCTCGCAGATTATGGACCCGGATTTCCACCATCCCGGCTTCCTTAGCCTTGGCAACCACCCCGTGCGCGAATGGTCCCTCGAAAAAACCGGGGAATATCGTCAGCACGTGGAAGATCATTTCCGGTTCAGGTCTTCCAACCCGGCGGGCAAGTCGACCACAATCCTTTTCGCCGCCGTATCCACCTCCCGGCAGATTTCCGGCACGTACGGGATCATTAAATCTTCCCCCGCTTCCAGTAATACCGGGCCGCCCAAATCGAGGTACCCGGTCACTACGCCAATCTTGCGACCATCGGCGAATGCCGCTATCTCACATCCGATCAGGTCCGATAAGTAAACCTCACCAGCGGTGAGTGGCGGACGTTCTTCTTCTTTGACACAAAGATAGAAGCCTTGTAAGGTTTCCGCCTCGGTCCGCGTATCGATGCCGGCGAACTTTAACACCAGCGACGCCTGATGGAACCACGCACGTTCCACCTGTACCTGCCGCACGGAGCCGCTTTCGAGGCTCCGAAGCAGCGTTGCTTGCAACCCAGGAACAAACCGGCCAGGATCGCTCCCCAGGTTCTCGGCCACGATCTCGCCTCGAATGCCGCGAGCGCGGCGCAAGGCCGCCAGCGCCACCCATTCTGAATCCGGCAAGTTACTCCAGGATCTCCAGGTTGAACCGGCGGTTGTACTTCATGCTCGCGGCGCCCAGCAGCGTCCGAATCGAACGCGCGGTTCGCCCCTGCTTGCCGATTACCTTACCCAAGTCGCCCGGCGCAACCCGCAGCTCTAAAACGGTGACCTGTTCTCCAATGGTTTCCTTGACGACAACCTGTTCGGGTTCGTCAACGAGAGCTTTGGCGATGTCCTCGATCAACTCCTTGATCCCCGCCATGGATGGAGTCTCCTTTTTACTAGTGGTGGTGTGCCCAGCCGTTTGCCGACCTCTTCCAGCCCCTACTCCGGGCATACGTTTACGCCGCGGGCTGTGGTTCGCCCGCTGCAGCCGGGTTCTTCTCGAGCAGCCACTTGACCGTGTCGGAGGGCTGGGCGCCATTCTTCAGCCAGTGCGCAACCCGTTCGTGCTTGATGACGATCTGCTTGGGCTTCGAGACGGGGTCGTAATGACCCACAACCTCGACGGCGCGGCTGTTACGCGCGCGCTCTTTATCGATCACGACAAGACGATACGTCGGCTTTTTCTTCGCGCCGAAGCGCGCCAGACGAATCATTAACATGCAATAAGCTCCTGGTTCTTCATTCGTTTCCGTTTAGCCGCCAAACATATTCGGCAGCTTGAAATTGCCCATCCCAGGGATTTTCGCCTTGCCCCCGAGCAGCCCGCCGGAGAAGCTCTTCATCATCTTGCGGGCCTGGGCATACTGCTTCAGCAATGCGTTCACTTCCTGAACGGAGGTCCCGCTGCCGCGCGCAATGCGCCGCCGCCGAGCCCCATTGATCAGCATGTGATTGTGACGCTCCTGGCGCGTCATCGAGTCGATGATGGCGACCACTCGCGTGATCTCCTTCTCATCCACCTTCATGTTTTTCAGCTCTTTGAAAGGACCCACCTGCGGCATCATGCCGAGCAGGGATTCCAGGGGGCCGAGTTTGCGGAGTTGGCGCAACTGGTCACGGAAGTCTTCGAGGCTGAACTCATTGTCGATGAGCTTCCTCTGCATCTCTTCCGCTTTCTTCTGGTCGATGTTCTGTTCGACCTTCTCGATCAGCGACAATACGTCGCCCATGCCGAGAATGCGGTTGGCGACACGGTCGGGATGGAACGGCTCCAGCGCGTCGAATTTCTCGCCGACACCCACGAACTTCAACGGCTGGTCGGTAACGGTTCGGATGGAAAGCGCCGCACCACCGCGGGCATCGCCGTCCATTTTAGTGAGGATCACGCCCGTGATTCCGAGGCGCTTGTGGAACTCTTCGGCCGACTTGACCGCGTCCTGGCCGGTCATAGCGTCTGCCACGAAGAGGACTTCGGTCGGGTTGAGCAGTTCTTTGAGCTGCTGCAACTCGGTCATTAGATCTTCGTCGATGTGCAGCCGACCGGCGGTGTCCACCAGGATGGTGTCGCGTCCGGTCTGGTTCGCCTCGCGGCGCGCGGACCGCGCGAGTTCCACCGGCTTGGCAGCTTCTTCGGCAGCGCCCTCGTAGATCGGCAGCTTCAGGTCGCGCGCGATGACGGCGAGCTGTTTCCGGGCGGCGGGGCGGTATACGTCGACCGAAACCATTAGGGGCGAACGGCCGTTCTTTGACAAGTACTTAGCCAGCTTCCCGGTACTTGTGGTTTTGCCCGAGCCTTGGAGGCCGACGATCATGATGACCGAAGGCGGCTCGTTCGCGAAACGAAGTTTTGCTTGATGGGTTCCGAGAATATGGACCAGCTCGTCGTGGAGAATCTTGATGACCTGCTGGCCGGGAGACAGCGACGCGAGCACTTCCTGCCCCATCGCTTTTTCCTTGATCCGCTCGATGAGCTGCTTGACGACGCGGAAGTGCACGTCCGCTTCCAGCAGAGCGACACGGATCTCGCGCAAGGCGGTCTCCATGTTCTCAGCCGTCAGCTTGCCTTCGCCGCGCAAATTCTTGAAAACGCGCTGCAGCTTTTCCGAAAGGTTCTCGAACATCGTTTCTTAATGCTTATTCAGCTTGTACTCTGAGGACCAACGACGGTAACCGAGCAGGAGTACAGATCGGAGGTGTCTCTACATTATAGAGTACACGCATGCTCGTCTGCTTGTCAGCAAGGTCGACGTCGCTAAGTTGCCGTTACAACGAGAGATAGCGCACATGTGAGGCGCGCGTTAGCTGTATTTACCGTTTCTCGCGCAACAAAAGACGTAAGCCAGCCTCCAACTTGCAGGAGGTTCTATATGAACAAGCGTTGGGCAATGATTTTCGGCGCGGCGTTCGTTCTGGTCGGCTTGCTGGGGTACGTCCCGAATCCACTGATCGGACCGGACGGACTCTTCATGACAAACGGGGCGCACAATATGGCGCACCTGCTGATTGGGGTAGTCCTGCTGGTCGCGTCCACGCAGACTGAACGCGCGGCTTATTTGAGCAATATGACCTTTGGCGCCGTGTACGGACTGCTGGCCATCATGGGTTTTGCGTCGATTGGGACGGAAGGCCACTCGAACCTGCTCGGTGTGGTTCACATTAACGGAGCCGACAACTGGCTGCACCTGTTCCTGGCCGTAACGATGATCGGCGTAGCGATGGCGGCGCATCGTAGTCACACTCACGTCGGCGTGCACTCAGCTAATGCGGGGGAGGGTCCGGCGAGGAGATCCCTCGCTTACCGTCCACCGTGGTGGGCTCCATAAGTTCCGTTCGGGTTCCGTCGGGGTCAAAGAGGTTCAAATGCCGCCGGCGGTTGACTTCAGTTCGAATTCCCAATGGCCGGGTATACGAACATATGCCCGGCCTCTGCTTTAAGTCAGCAAGTGCCGCATCCATCTCGGGCACTTCCCGGCAGATGTGATGCCGCGTGCCTCGCGCTGTGGGGGCCAGCAGCGGGTCGTACAGCATGAACTCAGTGTAGTCGTCGCCATCCGGTGACTCTCATGTTCACCCAGTCCAGGCGCTTTGGGTCGCGGTTGCCGCGCCAGATCTCCTCGAATCCAAGGATGTCGCGGTAGAACTTCATCGCCGGTCCTAAGGCTCCGACCAGGATGCCCACGTGCGACATGCGCCTGGCGATACGTGGCCCGTCCAGCGCTTTCTTTGTCGGGGACCGACCAGCCGTCGGGTTCGTATTGCGCGATTTCCACCGTGTAGCCATCGGGGTCCTTTATATTGAAGTTCGAATTTTCGATGCGACCCTTACCGACCTTTGCGGGTACGGCAATGCCAACTTGGTACAGTCTTGAGTATGCAGTTCCCGCAGTTGGTAGAAGCTCGACCTGAGGTCATGCTGGGCAAGCCGTGTCTGAAAGGTACTCGGATTCCAGTCTACCTGGTTCTGGAAAAGCTCGCGGCCGGTGAAAGCGCGGAAATGATTCTTGCGGCTTATCCTCAGCTCAGGCCGGAGCACATTCGCGCCAGTCTTGAATACGCGGCCCGGCTCGCGGCGGACGAGATAGTCCTTGCGAATCAGTGAAGCTTTTTCTGGACGAGAACCTATCTACGCAGCACGCGGCTGAGTTGAGAGCGCACGGGCATGACGCAGTGGCAGTGGTTGAGGCGGGGCTTGCCGGCGCGACGGATGAGCAGGTCCTTCGGTTTGCAG
>DASQDN010000028.1:0-7683 GCA_035634155.1 Bryobacteraceae bacterium
GTCTTCCGACGTTTGGCTTCGTTTGGGAGAAACGTACCGGCGGTCCGGCGATCTTCAGAATGCCGCCGCCAGCTACAAGAAAGCGCAGGAGATCGCTCCAAACAACGTAGTGCCATATCTGCAGTTGGCGCTGCTGTACGACACCACCGGGAAGACGGTGGAAGCCAGGCCGCTCTACGAGCAAATCCTGAAACTCCAGCCGGATAATCCGGTGGCGTTGAACAACCTTGCCTTCATGTTGGCCGATACCGGCTCGGACCTGGATCAAGCGTTGACGATGGCTCAAAAAGCCAAGCAGCAGCGTCCGAACGACAGCAACGTTTCGGACACGCTGGGCTGGATCTACATCAAGAAGAACCTGGCCGATAGTGCAATTGTGATCTTCCGCGATCTGGTGAAGAATGAACCGGACCGCGCCATGTACCGCTATCACTACGCCATGGCGCTGTATCAGAAGGGCGACAAAGCCTCCGCGAAGAAGGAACTGGAGGCCGCTCTGCGAGCCAAACCGGCAAAGGACGAGGAAGGCAAGATCCGAGACCTCATGGCGAAACTCGGATGACGCCGAGGCCGATGCGGGAGCAACCCATTGAGGGAAGCTCCTCGCGCTGGGCGAAGATTCATCCGGCGATTCCTTACGTTCTCCCGTTCGCCGTTTTCCTGACGCTGCTGTCCGCATCCAGCTACCTGCATGACTGGCTGGGGTCGTGGGAGTACCCGGTCCGGGTTACGATTCTGACCATCGTGCTGTTGGTGTTCTCGCGCGATGTGATCGACCTTCGCGTCCGACGCTTGGCAGCTACGGTGATTGTGGGTGTGGCAGTGTTTGCGATCTGGGTGGCGCCGGATCTCCTGATCCCCGGGTATCGCCATCACTGGTTGTTCGAAAACGCCATCACCGGCAAATTGAGTAGTTCTATTCCGGAAGGCTTGCGAGACAACCTGTTCGTGCTGGTGTTTCGGACGATTCGCGCTGCCATCCTGGTCCCGATCATCGAGGAGCTGTTTTGGCGGGCGTGGCTGTTGCGTTGGCTGATCTCGCCCAAGTTCGAACAGGTTCCGCTGGGAGCCTATACCGCCTCCTCAATGTGGATCTCGGCGCTGCTGTTTGCCTCCGAGCACGGTCCGTATTGGGAAGTGGGGCTGATCGCGGGGCTGATCTACAACTTCTGGATGGTGCGCACCAAGAGCCTTGGGGATTGCATTCTGGCGCACGCGGTTACGAACGCGACTCTTTCCTTGTTTGTGGTATTCAGCGGCCGGTGGGAATACTGGATGTAAGCAAGCGCGCCCAGCCGTAGACTGGGCGCGCCCCAGGCTTACTTCAGCGCCTTGGTCATATCATGCTCCACCTGCTTGAAGCCGGCAGGTACGGACAGCCGGGCTGCATCGACAGGGGCGGACGAAAACGCGGTCAGCTCAGTCGTCAATTCCATCAACGTACCGGGAGGCGTCCCGCCGCTAGCCTGCTGCGGCTGCGCGGCTGGAGGGGGCGTCTGCTGCTGCGCCTGAGCGGCAGGCTGCTCGGCTTCCTTCTTCTTGCGACCGAACCCGCCAAATCCACCACCGATTCCGCCGGCAAGCCCACCCAGGCGTCCCATGCGACTGGCGGCCGCGCCGGTAGCGGCGGAACCCGCAACGTCACCAGCGGTCGGCGGAGGAGCCTGCGGTTCCTGAGGCTGCGCCGTTGCGGCGGAGCCGTCCTGGGGTGCACCGGAGACGCCCGTGCCGCCCACGCGAATTACCTGCAGGACGGGCACGCCGTCAAGCTTCGACATTTCCTTCGCGAGTTCCGCCATGCCCTTAGCCATACCAGCCTGCTGGCCCATCATCGCGCCGAAGTTGCTCATGCCGGGCGCCATCGACAGCTTCTGCGCCATTCGGATCTGGAAGTTCTTGACTTCTTCGTAGCCGGCCACATTGGGCGCAAGCCACATATCGGTGACGATATTCATCCCACCCTTGGCCCCGCTTTGCTGGTCCTGGCCTTCCATCAGGAGGGTCAGAATCGCTTCCTTCGCCGGCAAGCCATTGATATTCTTCGTCGCGCCGGTCTGCTTCACGCTCGCCGTGAACTGCATCTGAGCCTCATTCTTCTGGCCCATCTTCTCGCTTAACTTCTGCATCGCGCGGCCGAAATCCGCAAATGTGATTACGGCGTAGGTCTTCTTCTCCAGATCTACATCGGTCATCGTTTCGGCGGCCAGATCAACGACATTGATGCGGTTGCCGGCGATGGTCGCCATGCGGTCACCCTTCACCACGATGGTGGACTTCATCGGCTCACGCGCCTGCTTTGAGAACGCGCCGGCGACCTTCATCATTCCGGCCATCATGCCGCCCGTCATCTTGCTCGTCTGTTCGTAGGTGAAGTCTGCGTGCGCAGAGCTAGCGCCCAGCAGCAGAACGGCTGCGGTCGAAAAACACTTCCAATTCATAAGACTCCTTACTGAGTGCCATCTTACGACATTCCAAACGTCCCTGTGCCGGCCACGCGCGGCGGCATGGCAGCCCGATGCTATACAATGCATGCGTTGAGCCTTCCACCGCAAAAGCCCACCGCGACGCCGGTATCGATTCATCCCAGCGCTCGGCTGCTGAAGCCGTTTTACTGGTGCGCCGCCATCCTTACAGGGCTGATTCTGTTCTACAGCAACAACACCGAAACGAACTTGTATCCGGTGCTGATAGTGCCCGCCTTGATCGTCCTTTGGACGCTGGCCAAGCACCTGCGCCTTCGCTACACAAAGCTCATCGTCGGCGGCGGAAAACTGCGTTATGAAACTGGGATGGTGTCGCGTTCAGTCCGCACGATGGAACTGGCCAAGGTGCAGGACGTGCGCGTCGATCAATCGTTCACAGATCGCCTTCTCGGCCTGGGAACGCTATCCATTGAAACCGCGGGCGAGACTAGCCGGTTAACCATGGCAGGCGTCGCGCACCCGCAAGACGTCGCCGATTACATCCTGGAAGCAATTCGAAAATAGATGACCGACAACAAACTGCAGGATCGTGTAGCGCTGGTGACCGGCGCCTCGAAAGGATTGGGAAAGGCGATGGCCCTGGCGCTCGCCGAGGCCGGAGCGCGAGTGGCCCTCGTCTCGCGCGATCTCGAGAAGCTGGAGTCCGTGGCATCCGAGGTACGAAGCGCGGGCGGGGTGGCCGAGGTGTTTCGCGCCGATGTCGCCGACGAATCCAGCGTCGCGGCGCTGGAGAAAGAAGTCGCCGGCCGTCTTGGCAGGGTTCAGATCCTTATCAATAACGCCGGTGTGAACGTCCGCAAGAGCATCACAGATTTCACGCTCGACGAGTGGAACTTTGTCCTCGGCACCAACCTCACGGCCGTCTTCCTGATGTGCCGATCCTTTGTGCCGCACATGAAAGGCTCGGGCTATGGACGCATCCTGAATATGACGTCCATCATGAGCCACATCTCGCTGCCCGGCCGCGCGGCTTACTCCTCGAGCAAGGCTGGACTGCTGGGCCTGACCAAGGCGCTAGCTCTCGAGCTTGCGCCCGAAGGCGTCACAGTCAACGGCATCAGCCCAGGACCGTTCGCGACGGAGATGAACACAGTGCTGATGCAGAATCCCGAGGTGAACCAACAGTTCCTTTCCAAGATTCCGGTTGGCCGCTGGGGCAAGGTGGAGGATATCGGTAAGCTCGCGGTGTATCTGTGCGCGGACGAGGCATCGTTTATTACGGGCACCGACATCCTGATCGACGGTGGCTGGTGTGCTCAATAGACGCGAGTGCTTCCCGGCCCTTGCCGGGCTTGCGTTGGCGGGCTGTTCGGGCCGGCGCAAGCGCACGATCGCGGTAATTCCGAAAGCGACGTCGCACATGTTCTGGCTCACCGTGCAGAAGGGCGCGTTCGATGCCGGACGTCAATTCGACGTGGACATCCAGTGGAACGGTCCCGCCAGCGAAACTGAGTTCAGCCGGCAGATCCAGATCGTAGACTCGATGGTGACGCAGAGGGTGGACGGGATTGCCATCGCCGCGTCCGATCGCAAGGCATTGGTAGCACCCGTTGAACGGGCGACTGCGGCGGGCATTCCCGTTACGGTCTTCGATTCCGGACTCGACACGACGCAGTACGTCAGCTACGTGGCGACAGATAACGTCGAGGCCGGCCGTGTTGCGGCGCGAACGCTAACTGAGATGCTGGGTGGGAAGGGCAAGGTCGGGATTGTGATGCATGCTCCAGGCAGCGCCTCGACGATGGACCGTGAGAAGGGATTCACAGAAGCGCTGGCGGCCGAAGCGCCGAACATTCACATCGTCGCGACGCAGTATGGGATGTCGGATCGTTCCAAGGCGCGTGCCGCCGCCGAGAATATCCTCACCGCCCACGCCGACTTAAATGGCATCTTCGCGTCGTCCGAGCCGAGTTCCGTCGGCGCCTCGCTCGCGATTCAAGGACGCGAGTTAAAGGACAAGGTCAGCTTGGTGGCGTTCGACGCCAGCGACACAATGATCGAAGATCTGCGCGCAGGCGCGATCGACGCGATGGTCGTCCAGGATGCTTATCGGATGGGGTTCGAAGCCGTGAAGACGCTGGTGGACAAGCTCAACGGCAAGACTCCCCCGCGTCGGGTCGATCTTCATGCGGCGCGCGTAATGCTGAAGGATTTGAGTGAACCCGAAGTGAAACGCCTGCTGAACCTGAACTAGGGCATAAAATGGGTTATGGCCCATCGAGTGGTGATCGTCGGTGGGGGATTCGGTGGCTTGTATGCCGCGAAGGCACTAAGGCGGGCCGCCGTAGAAATCACCCTGCTGGACCGCCGCAACTTTCATCTCTTTCAACCGCTTCTGTATCAGGTCGCGACCGGCGAACTGTCGCCCGCTGACGTTGCTTTTCCGCTGCGCGCCGTGCTCAGCAAGCAACGCAACGCCTCCGTGTTGTTATCTGAAGTGACGGATATCGATCCACAGCGCCGCGTCGTCATCCGCAAGGACGGCGCCGAGGTCCCGTACGATTCGCTCGTCGTAGCCACGGGCGCGAAGAACCATTACTTCGGCAGTGACCATTGGGCCGAGTTCGCGCCCGGGCTCAAGTCGCTCGAAGACGCCACGCGTATTCGCCATCGCATTCTCTACGCGTTTGAAGCCGCGGAGAAAGAAAGCGATCCGGAAAAGCGGCGAGCGTGGTTGACGTTCATTGTGGTCGGCGCGGGACCCACTGGTGTCGAACTCGCCGGCGCGTTGGGCGAGATTGCCAATGACACGCTGCGAGAGGACTTCCGATCCATTCGGCCCGAGGAAGCGCAGATCCTGCTTCTCGACGGATCGCCGCGCGTACTCTCGCCCTTTCATCCCGAACTGTCGGCCAAGGCGGAGAATTCGCTCATCCGACTCGGTGTGCGGTCGGTGTTGAACGTAAAGGTGGTCGGCGTCGACCGCTACGGGGTGCGCGTGAAGAGCGCTACAGGCGAGCAGTACATCCCCGCCCGGACAGTCTTGTGGGCGGCAGGAGTCACTGCCGCGGAGTTCACGCGAGTGCTCGCGAGCAGGCTCGGCGTGGAACCGGATCGGGGCGGTCGGATTCCCGTGGATGCGTACTGCAATGTGCCGGGGCATCCCGAGGTCTTCGTCATCGGCGATGCGGCGTTATCGAAGGATGCCGACGGAAAGCCTCTGCCGGGCGTAGCGCCCACGGCGATGCAACAGGGGAGCTACGTAGCGGCTTCGATCTCCAAGCGGCTTCGCGGCGACAACGTGGAAGTGTTCCGCTACCGCGACAAGGGCAACCTGGCGGTGATTGGCCGTGCGCGCGCCGTAGCGCAGTTCAGTGAGACGATGCGCTTCAGCGGATTGGTCGCATGGCTGCTCTGGCTGTTTGTCCATCTGATGTACCTGGTGACGTTCCAAAACCGTCTGATCGTTTTCATTCGCTGGGGCTTCAACTACACGACATACAACCGCGGCGCGCGGTTGATCACAGGCGACATCGATCCGGGTGATTCTCTCGAGCACCTGAAGACAAATGAGCAACATGTCGAAGTTCGTAGTACATAACTTCGGCTGCCGCGCATCGCAGGCCGACGGCGCGGCGATCGCGTCGATGCTGGAGCGCAGCGGCTACTCGGCCGCATTGGAGAACGCGCCAGGCTCGGCCCAACTCGTGGTGCTGAACACGTGCACCGTGACCAACGCGGCCGACACCGAAGTGCGTCAGATCGTGCGTCGCGTTCATCGCGAGAACCCGGATGCGCGGATTGTGGTTACCGGCTGCTACGCCCAACGAGCCCCCGAGGAGATCGCCCAGCTTCCGGGTGTAGCCATGGTGGTCGGCAACTCGCACAAGTCGCAGATTGCAGAGCTGGTTTCAGCGCCGTATCACGGGCAAGTCCATGTCGGCGACATCTTCGCGGCTCAAGAATTCCTATTGGCGCCGGTAGAGGATGCAGGCGCTGACCGCTCGCGGCCGAATCTGAAGATTCAGGATGGCTGCGGGAATCGATGCTCGTTCTGCGTAATTCCCTATGTGCGAGGCAGAAGTCGCAGCGCACCGGTGCAACAGGTGGTCGAACGAGTGCGCGCGTTGAGCGACCGCTTCCCTGAAGTCGTCTTGACCGGCATCAACCTTGGCCGCTGGGGACGCGAGCCCGGGTTCGGCATGAGGCTTGTCGAATTGTTGCGCGTGCTGCTGAACGATACCGACTTGCGTCGACTCCGGCTTAGCTCCGTCGAGCCGATGGATTGGTCCGATGACTTGTTGCGTTTGGTAGCCGATTCGACGCGCATCGCCAAACATATTCATATCCCGTTGCAATCAGGGTCGGACACCGTACTGCGTCGCATGCACCGTCGATACCGGCCCAGGCATTATGAATCACGAGTCCGGCTTGCACGCGAGTGGATGCCGGATGCGGCGATCGGCGCCGATGTGATGGTCGGATTTCCAGGCGAGACGGAGGCCGAGTTCGACGAAACGCGTGACTTCATCGAACGGCTGCCATTCACGTATCTCCACATCTTCCCGTATTCCGAGCGTCCGGGTACGCCCGCGGCCGATCGCGCCGATCAGGTGCTGGAGTCCACACGCAAAGCCCGCGGGCGCATCTTGAAGCAACTCGGTCAGGAGAAGAATCTCGAGTTCCGGCGCAGGTTTGTCGGGCGCGCACTCAGTGCGGTCACCATCGAAAACAATCGCGCGGTGACGGAGAACTATCTGCACGTGGAGCTGGCGCGCGCCACGCCCGCACGGCAGTTGATCGAGCTGGAAGTCGGTGCTCTGACCGACGGCGGCTTGCGCGAGAAGTCACCTTTTCCGGTGTTAGCAGGCAGCTAGCTGATTAATGCGCGATGCGGAAGCCGGAGATCTTCTCAGGCGCCGCTTCTTCCTCATCCACACCGCGAACATCGGACAGGTGCGGACCTTTCCAAAGCAGTCCGCACAGTTCATTCAACTGTTCCGCTTCGCCGATCGCATACACTTCCACACGCCCGTCGTCCAGGTTGCGGGTGTAGCCGCTCAGGCCGATCGACGTAGCCGATTTCTGTACAAACCAGCGATAGCCGACGCCCTGCACGCGACCGCGTACGAAATACCTGCGAGCCTGCACGGTCAGTCAGTGTAGCAAAGCGACTTGATAGAATCGTGGTTTCACATCCCTATCCATATGACAAAGCCAGTTGTTACGTTCGGGGAAATCATGCTGCGCCTCAACCCGC
>DASQDN010000029.1:0-21818 GCA_035634155.1 Bryobacteraceae bacterium
CACATAGGACGGTCCCGCTGCGTACTCGCAGGGAACCACTTCAATGTCGTAGATGTAGATGACTGGCGTTTTCGGTTTACGATCGATGCGCCCGAGCAACACTCCACCGGTCTCGGTGCCGCGCCGGCGCGTCACGCCGAAACCACGCATGGTCTCCACGTTGATGCGATCCATCGCGCTGTGATCGATTTGTATGACCAGCGGCTTTCCCGGCGGAGCCCAGGTCAGGAATGGATTCACCGTTTCGGTGGACACTGCCCCATTATGGTAACGTGAGCGGTTCGCTTTTTCTCGTCGCGACTCCTATCGGCAACCTGGAAGACATCACGTTCCGCGCTGTGCGAACCCTGAAGGAAGTGGATCTTATCGCGTGCGAGGACACGCGCCACACACGGCACTTACTAAATCATTACGGCATCGAGAAGCCGACCATCAGCTACCACGAACACAACGAGTTTGACCGCGCTACAACGTTAATTGAGCGCCTCGTCGCAGGAGCAAACATCGCGTTGGTTTCCGACGCCGGGACGCCGCTCATTAACGATCCCGGGTACCGCCTCGTCACCGCCGCCGTGGAGGCCGGAATCACGGTGGTTCCGATCCCCGGCGCTTCCGCGATCCTGGCGGCGTTGACCGCCTCAGGAATGCCGACCGACTCCTTCTACTTCGGTGGGTTCGTTCCGCAGAAACAGGGCGTACGTCGCAAGCTACTCGAAACGTTAGCGAATTTGGAATCGACGCTAGTCTTCTATGAGGCGCCGCATCGCATCCTGGAGACGTTGCACGACATCGCGGAGGTTTACGGCGAGCGCGAGATTGTGCTCACACGCGAACTAACCAAACTGCATGAAGAGTTCCTTCGGGGAACAGGATTGGCTTTGTTTCGCATATTGGAGGAGCGGGGGACGCCGAAAGGCGAGATGACGCTCGTGATCGGCAAGCCTGCGCCTCGTCCAGCCGATGAACGGCCGGTGGAAGAAGCCGTCGCGGCATACATTGCCGCCGGCCTGTCGCGCATGGATGCAATCAAGGCCGTGGCACGTGATCGCGGAGTCTCCAAGCGCGAGATCTATGGAATCATTGAGGACCAAAGGAGTGAAAGCCGTGTCCAAGATCGAAAAATCGGAAGCTGAATGGAAAGCGCAGCTTACACCCGAGCAGTATTACGTTACCCGGCAGAAAGGCACCGAGCGCGCTGGAACCGGCAAGTACGCCACCAATCATGAGGATGGGATCTACTCGTGTGTTTGTTGCGGCGCCCCGCTCTTTGACTCGGACACGAAGTTCGAATCCGGCACCGGTTGGCCGAGTTTCTGGCAGCCGCTTGAGGAAGGCAACGTGGCGGTCGAGACCGACAAATCGCACGGCATGGTTCGGGACGAAGTCACCTGCGCCCGATGCGATGCCCACTTGGGGCACGTCTTCAACGACGGTCCGAAGCCCACGGGATTGCGCTACTGCATGAATTCGGCGTCGTTGAACTTCACGCCGCGGCCAAAGGGCTAGTGACCTTCGGCCTCGAGGAAGCGCTCTACCTCGATCGCGGCCATGCATCCCGCGCCTGACGCGGTGATGGCCTGGCGGTACACGCGGTCTTGCACATCGCCAGCGTGGAAGATGCCGGTGACGCTGGTGCGAGCGCCTCCGTGCGACACCACGTAGCCATCTTCATCCAGCTCAATGTGGCCGACGAAGGGCTTGGTATTGGGAATGTGACCGATAGCGACGAAGAAGCCGTCAACGTCGCGATAAAAGGTCTGGCCGCTCTTCAGGTCACGGAGCGTCACTCCGGTGACCGTGTTCTGCGAGACGTCATGCACTTCCTCCACGATTGTGTTGGTCAGCATCTTGATCTTGGGGTTTGAGTTGGTGCGGTCCACCATGATCTTGGAAGCTCGGAAGGCCTCGCGCCGGTGCACAAGCGTGACCTCTTCGCCGAATCGTGTGAGGAAGTTCGCCTCCTCCATGGCCGAGTCGCCGCCGCCGATTACCATGATCTTCTTGCCTCGATAGAAGAAGCCGTCGCAGGTAGCGCAGGAAGAGACTCCGTGTCCAATCAGCTTCTGCTCGGAGGGAAGATTCAGCCACCGCGCGGAAGCGCCGGAAGCGATGATGACGGTCCGCGTTTCGTGCCATTCGCCGTCGATGTTAAGGCGAAAAGGGCGCTTGGAAAAGTCGACCTCCTGCACCGAGCCATGCATGTATTCGGCCCCGAAATGCTCGGCCTGCCTTTTCATGTTCTCGACGAGATCCGGGCCGTTGACACCTTCCGGGAATCCGGGGAAGTTTTCGACCAGCGACGTGATGGAAAGCTGCCCGCCCGGCTCGTGGCCACCGACAACAAGAGGTGTCAAATTGGCCCGCGCCGCATAGATGGCCGCAGTGTTCCCGGCGCAGCCCGAGCCGATGATAACGACGTTACGCATGTGAAAGAGGAGGGACTTCCCTCCAATGCTAACAGATGCAAAAAGGGCGTCCGGCGATGCCGGACGCCCTTCTCGCTTACTACTTGCGAAGGTTTAGAAGATGTACTTCACACCCCACCGGCCAGTAAAGCCGGTGCGGAAGTTATCCTGGAAGCCATAGCGTGGATCCAGAGCCGTTTGCGGGCGGCCGGCATCCGGCGCGAACGTCGGATTGGCAACCAGCGCCTTGTAATCGTAACCCTGGCGAAGATCAATGGTAGACAAGTCAACGAATGATCCCTGAGTTCGGAAGCGGTTGTAGAAGTTGTAGATGTATTCAGCGGTCTTCTGGTTGAAGACGTTCTCCGCGTTGAATTCGATGCGCAACCGCTGACTCTCAGTTACGCGAAATTCGTGGGCGATGATCATGTCCGTCCGATTGTTGATCGGCGAGCGGCCCATGTCGCCGCGACCGTTCACAAATAGCGGAATGTTGTGGTTGTCCTGCACCCAGGTGCTGATCGGCACACCGCTCTGAGCGAGGAAGAAGCCGCCGATTTCCGTACCCCAAGGAGCGGTGTAGGAGCCGTAGGCTTTAAAGGTGTGCGGACGATCCGTACCCAGCGGGCCCTGGACATCGAAGTTACCGCGGGAATCGAAGAGCAAGGAATCGAGATCCCAAGCGCGGCCCGCAGCGGTGCCGAAGCGAGTGGGACTGCCGGCAAGCTGCTGAGCGCCAGCCGACACACGGCCCGTGCCGGCAGGGAAGATTTCATCCGAGTTCGCCAGACCGCCGTAGTTGCCACGGAGACGGCTATACAGGTAGGTAGCGCTGCCCATCCAGCGGTTTGCGAAGCGGCGGCTCGCCGTAAATTCCAATGCATTGTAGGTCCGCTTCGGACGAGGGTAATCGAACGGAGCGGTCGCCGTGGAGGGGTTCTCGTTCCGCTTGGCGAGGCCCTTTCCAGGGTTGCCATAGATGTAGACTTCGCTACCGGTCTCATCGAGAACACCGAGATCCTCGATGGTCTCGCGGAGGTTGTTGCGGGTGTAGCGGACGGCCAACACTGTCCGGGGGCCGAGCTGAAATTCCACGCCGGCGTTGGTCAAGCTGGTCGACATTGGATCGAGGTTGGGGTCGACCTGATTGGAGCCGAAGCTCGGAATCCGGTGATCCTTGCTGCCGCCACCCGGCCACAAATTGCGGCCCGGCAGGTTGGTACCGCTGAGCGACAGTACATCATTCAGCGAGTCGAGCGACCGATAGGCGGTGGTCCAAACATCGCCACCGAACGTGCCGCGGGCCATTTCGTACTTAACCCAGTCGTAGAACAGGCCCCAGCTTCCGTACACCTTCATCTTGCCGTCGCCGAACACATCGTAAGTGGCGCCAAGGCGAGGAGCAATCTTCTTGTCCCAGCCGAACTCGAAGGCGAAGGACTTAATGTCGCGGCGGAAGGACGGAACAACTTCCTTCTCCAAGCGAACACCGAGATCAAGGCTCAATCGGCCGATTCTCCAGCGATCCTGCACGTAGAATGCGTCGAGCGTACCGCCGGTAGAACCACGGGTGCCGAGTGTATCTAGGGTGTAATAGCCATAGGTTCCGCGCTCGGGAGCGCCGGTGACCGGGTTGGTGAATGCGCTATCCCACCACAGCGAGATGTAGCCGCCGCCGGGGTAGCCCTCGAGAACCCTGTTCACATTCTTCATGCGCATGAAGCCGACCTTCAGATCATGCCCGCCAGCCGCGTTG
The DNA here is from genome assembly GCA_035634155.1 of Bryobacteraceae bacterium. GTDB lineage: Bacteria > Acidobacteriota > Terriglobia > Bryobacterales > Bryobacteraceae > DASQDN01. The sequence goes on from DASQDN010000029.1 coordinate 4,162, forward strand.
AAGAAGTGGCTGAGATCCACCTGGCCAGTCGTGCGAGTGGTCAGATCGAACTCGGTGTTGCGGACGCGGGGAATCGTGGTGGCGCCCTGCGCACGCTGCAAGTCGGCCGGAACGGCAAACGGTAGGTTGGCAGAGGCCGCGGAGGAGTTGCCCCATTCGATCGCGCTCTGACCGAGCACGCCGAGGGACTTGTAGTTATCCCAGAAGCGCGCCCCGCGGAACTGAACTAACGTAGTGGGAGTAATCGTCCAGTCCACCTGGGCGTTGTAGTTCGACTGCGGGCTGAAGGTGCCGCGCGCTTGATTGGCTAACAGGCTCGCCGCGTTGGAGGTTGAACGGTTGCCGTATCCCGTGAACGTCGGCAACACGCCCTGGCGCTCGGTCGGGCTCCACAGGAACGCCGCATTGATGCGAACCGTCGAGATCGGGTCGTAGGAAACCTTGTTGTAGGCTTGCCAGAAGGTCTGGTCTTCCTTGATGGTGACAGGGATGTTGTCTGAGCTGAGGATTGTCAGTTCGCGATCGAGGAAACGCGGAGATGCCGCGCTGAAGAAGTAGAGCTTGTTCTTGACGAAAGGTCCGCCCAGCGAATAACCCACTTCGTGATTGTTGGAAGGGAACTTGTAATCCTGCTGGTAGGTGACCGTCTTCAGGTCGCTCGGATCCATGAACAGACGCTTGGGAGCGCCGGCGTTGAAGCGGCTGCCCCAATAGTAGTAGTGAACGTCGCCGTGAAACTCGTTTCCGCCCGACTTGGTGATACCGCTGATCACGCCACCGAGCGCGCCGCCGTACTGCGCTTCAATGCCGGAGGTCTTGATCTGCACTTCCTGCAGGATCTCGAACGCCGCATTCTGGCGAGAGTTGCCGTGCACTACGCCCGAGGTCGAGATTCCGTCAACGACGAAGTTGTTCTCAGCGCCGCTGGCGCCGTTGATCTGGATTCCGCCTTCCACCGTGCCTTCGTTCGCGGTGGGCGCGAGTTGCGCGAGCGACTGGAACGTACGAGTCTTAGGAAGGGCATTGAACTCGGCCGCCGTAATGTTCGTCGCCACTGCCGTGGTCGTTATGTCGATGAGCGGAGCAGCTTCGGTGACCTGCACGGACTGCTCCACCGAACCAACCGCCATCTGCGCATTAACCGTCAGAACACGACCGGCCTGCACAACTACGTTCGGAACTTCATAACGAGAGAAGCCCGCGGTTTCAAATCCGACCGTATAGGTGCCCGGCTCGAGGTTGCGAATGACGTAAGCGCCCTGGTCCGTTGTCGTCGTGTTGAATACGCGTTTCGTACTCGATTCGGTCATCACGACTTTCACGTTAGGCAGGACCGCGCCGCTTGGATCGGTCGCGACTCCGTTCAATTCACCAAATCTTTCCTGGCCAACACCGGCGATTGCGGTGATGAGCAGGAGAGTAATCAGCCAGAACATGTGAGTTCTGGCAGTAGATAGGAGAGCACGAGGGCTCAACCCAATCCGATTTTTAGACATGTGATCTCCCCAACAAGATTTCTTATTACGACGCCTTTCGGCGAAGTTTGATGGCACGGAAACAGCAAGTCGCCGCTAATGCCATCCACCGCCAAGTGGTGCTGAGTATAAGCACCAGAGCGGTCGAATGGCTTCTTTGCAAGCACTTCGGGTGCCAGTCTCCCCAAGCGGGTGGTGTGGGCCTAAATTCAGGTGTTTACCGGCACCCCTCATTTGTGGGGCTATGTGTTTCGGGAACCTTAGAGACGCTAATCCCGAATATGGAAAACCACCCCTGCGCAACTTCACGCAGGTGGCGTATCGCTCTTGCCGCACTCCCTGCTACACTGGAAGTTCCCCATGAAAGTCGGCGTTGTCGTTTTCCCTGGCAGCAATTGCGATCACGACGCTTTCCATGCCGTATCGCATAATCTAGGCCACAAATCCGAATACATCTGGCACGATTCCGAGCAGCTTGGCAACGTGGATGCCGTTATCCTTCCCGGCGGGTTCTCCTATGGGGATTACCTGCGTTGTGGGGCCATCGCGCGCTTCTCTCCCGTGATGAAGGCGGTTAAGCGATTCGCCGCCGATGGGGGGCTTGTGTTGGGCATCTGCAATGGCTTCCAGGTCCTTTGTGAGAGCGGGATGCTGCCGGGCGCGCTTCTTCGAAACGCTGGGTTGAAGTTCCTCTGTAAGCCGGTCGAGATCTCGGTGGAGACAACTGATTCGCCCTTCACCCACACCGCCAAAAAAGGCCAGGTCCTTACTATTCCCATCGCGCACGGCGAAGGCAATTACTACGCCGACGACGAGACCATCGCCCAGCTTGAAGCCGAGGACCGCATCGCGCTTCGATATGTAACTCCTTGCAACGGCTCGGTTAAGAACATAGCCGGCATCCTCAATCGCGAGCGCAATGTGCTCGGCATGATGCCGCACCCGGAGCGGGCCGCCGACCCCTTGATGGGTTCGACCGATGGACAAATTATCCTCAGCTCGCTTGTGAACGCACTGACCGCCAAATAAACCATCAATGACAGCGATCACCCCGGAAGTCGTCGCGGCCCACCAACTGACACCGGACGAGTACGGCCGAATTGTCGCCATCCTCGGCCGCGAGCCGTCGTACACCGAACTCGGCATTTTCTCGGTCATGTGGAGCGAGCACTGCTCCTATAAGAGCTCCCGACTGCATCTCAAGAAGCTGCCGACACGGGGCAAGCGAGTTTTGCAGGGGCCCGGCGAAAACGCGGGCATCATCGATGTAGGCAACGGATATGCCGTCGCGTTCAAGATCGAGTCGCACAATCATCCCAGCTTCATCGAGCCGTTCCAGGGCGCCGCGACGGGCGTAGGCGGCATCCTGCGGGACATCTTCACCATGGGCGCTCGCCCGATCGCGGTGCTCGACGCCCTCCGGTTCGGACCCATCGAGCATCCGGAAACCGGCGCGCGCAACGCGCGAATCCTGGAAGGCGTGGTGTCCGGCGTCGCGCACTACGGCAACTGCTTCGGCGTGCCGACTGTCGGGGGCGAGTGCGTTTTCGAGGAAAGCTACGCGGGCAATCCGCTGGTCAACGTCTTTGCGCTCGGAGTGATCGAGCACGGAAAGGTGTTCTACGGCAAGGCCGAGGGCCCCGGCAATCCTGTCATCTACGTCGGCGCCAAGACAGGACGCGACGGCATCCACGGCGCCTCCATGGCCTCGGCCGAATTCACCGAAGAATCGCAGCAAAAGCGCCCGAACGTTCAGGTGGGCGATCCGTTCATGGAGAAGCTGCTCCTGGAGGCCTGCCTGGAAGCGATGCAGACCGGCGCCATCGTCGGCATCCAGGATATGGGCGCGGCCGGGCTCACCAGCTCTTCCTGCGAAATGAGCGGTCGAGCCGGCACCGGGCTCGAGATCGACATGCAGTACGTGCCCCAGCGCGAGACCGGCATGACTCCTTACGAGATCCTGCTGAGCGAATCGCAGGAACGCATGCTGCTGGTTGCTGAGAAAGGGCGTGAGGACGAAGTATTCCAGGTCTTCCACAAGTGGGGACTGGACGCGGTGACGATCGGCGTAGTCACCGACACCGGACACATGGTGGTGAAGGACTGCGGGGTTGTAGTCGCCGACATCCCGAGCCGCGAGCTGGCCAACGAGGCGCCGCTCTACGATCGGCCGCACACGAAGCCGCTGCGAAACGTACCGATGGAAGCGCCCGCGTTCCAAAGCTCGGACCTGAACGCGGATCTGGATACGCTTCTGACATCGGGCGATCTATGCTCGAAGGCCTGGATCTTCCAACAGTACGACTGGAGCGTGCGCACCAACACGACGCTGGGGCCGGGGGCGGACGCCGCCATCGTTCGCATCAAAGAAACCGATTCTTCCGTCGCGATCTCGCTTGATGGGAACGGCCGCTACTGTTACCTGGACCCGCGCGAAGGCACGAAGCTGATTGTGGCCGAGTGCTGCCGCAATCTGTCCACCGTCGGCGCGCTGCCGGTCGCCACGACGAACAACCTCAACTTCGGCAACCCCGAAAGACCGGAGATCATGGCCCAGATCGTCGAGTCGATCGAAGGCATGGCCGATGCCTGCTCCTTCTTCGATGTGCCGGTTACGGGCGGCAACGTAAGTCTGTATAACGAAACGCTGGGGGATGCGATATTTCCGACACCGGTGGTCGGAATCGTCGGCCTTCTTCAAACCGCGCAGCCGATTTCAGCCGCGTTCCGCCACCCCGGACGCGCGGTGATTCTTCTCGGCGGCCTCGGAAAGTGCGATGGAATTCATTTCGGCGGCACCCAATACGCGAAGTACATCATCCAAAGCTTGTGGGGGCTGCCCCCGGAACTAGATATGGATCTGGAAAAGCGGGTGCAGTCGGCGATGCGCGCGGTGGCGGAGGAAGGATTGGCCGAATCGGCACACGATCTTTCCGACGGCGGACTCGCAGTTGGGCTCGCCGAGTGTTCGTTCGGCAACCGGATCGGAGCCCGAATCGACCTGGACGGCGGCGACCAACGGTCGGAATTCCTGCTCTTCGGCGAGGCGCCGTCGCGGATCCTGGTCTCCACGGCTCACCCTGAGGGGGTGGCCGAAATCGCGGCAAAGTTTGGTGTGGAAGCGTTACGGATTGGTGTTACGATTGAGGGCGAGTTGGTCATTCGAAACAGAGACAAAGTTCTGATTGACCGGCCGGTAGCGGCGCTCCGAGAACGCTGGGCGAGCGCGCTTGAATCCTCCCTTCATTCCCGAATGTGAACCTGATGTTCGACAAACTTCACGAAGAGTGTGGTGTCTTCGCCGTTTACGGCCATCCGGAAGCGTCTAACCTGGCGTATCTCGGGTTGTATGCGCTTCAGCATCGCGGACAGGAAAGCGCCGGCATCGCGTCCAGCGACCGCCGCGACATTTACTGCTACAAGAACATGGGCCATGTGGCGGATATCTTTACGCCTACGGCCGTGGCAAGTTTGCCGGGCGAACTCGCGATCGGGCATACGCGATATTCCACTACCGGCGACACGGCAATTCGCAACGCCCAGCCGTTCTCGGTGGATTGCAACAAGGGCAAGATTGCGGTCGCGCACAACGGCAACATCACGAACGCGGCCGAACTGCGCCGCGAGTTGGAAAGCGACGGCTCCATATTTCAAGCGTCGAGTGACACGGAAGTCATCCTGCACCTGGTAGCGCGCTCGCGTGAGCGCACGCTGGCGGCCGCGCTGCGTGAAGCCTTGCTGCAACTGGACGGCGCGTTCTCGCTGGTGTTCCTGGCACAGGACCAGATCATTGTCGCTCGCGACCCCAACGGATTCCGACCCTTGGCCATGGGGCAACTCGAGCTCACGCATGACCGCCACGCTTACGTCTTTGCCTCCGAAACCTGCGCCTTCGACCTGATCGATGCCGTGTACGTGAGCGACGTCGAGCCTGGCGAGATGGTGATCGTGGGACCGAAAGGCGTCACCCGCGAACGTTTCGCCCCCAAGCGGCAAGCTTCGCAATGCGTTTTCGAGCACGTCTACTTTTCCCGTCCGGACTCAACGGTCTTCGGCCGCTCGGTGCAAGCTTCCCGCGAAGAGATGGGCCGCATGCTCGCCCGGGAACATGAAGTGGAAGCCGATATCGTGGTGCCCGTGCCGGACTCGGGCGTGGCCGCCGCTCTCGGGTATTCAGCCGAATCCGGCATTCCGTTTCGCCACGGATTGATTCGTAATCACTACGTGGGTCGCACGTTCATCGAGCCCTCGCAGGCGATTCGCGACTTCGGCGTGAAGCTGAAGCTGAATCCCATCCGGCACCTGCTTGCAGGCAAGCGCGTGATTCTTGTCGACGATTCGCTTGTGCGCGGCACCACCAGCCGCAAGCTGGTTCGCATGGTGCGCAACGCCGGCGCTAAGGAAGTGCACCTGCGCATCTCCTGCCCGCCGACCGTGTCGCCGTGCTTCTACGGTGTCGACACTCCTTCCAAGGGCGAACTGATTGCCGCCAACCACACGATTGAAGAGATCCGGCAATATGTGGAAGCCGACTCGCTCGGTTATCTTTCGCTAGGGGCTTTGAGCCACGCGGTGGCCGACGACAGGAATCGCTACTGCTACGCCTGCTACACAGGCGACTACCCGACTCAGATCGTGCAGATCGATCAGTCCTCCGCCGTCCGTTCGTAATCAGCCATGCCGGAGCTTGCGCCGTCGGCTCTCCGGGTTCCGCACTCGCGCATTCGCGAGATTGCCGAACTTGCGATGACGATGGATGGCGTTTACAAGCTGTACTTCGGCGAGTCAAACATTCCCACCCCGCAGTTCATCAAGGCGGCTGCCGCGCAGGCGATGGCCGATGGCTTTACGTTCTACACGGCGAATGCGGGCCTTCCCACGCTGCGCTCCGCGCTTGCGGCGTACTATGAGCGCATCCACAACGTGACACTGGACCCGGGCAATCGATTCGTGGTGACGGCGTCCGGTGTACAAGCGCTGAATGCCGCAATCAGATGCATGCTGGACCCGGGCGATGAAGCGATCCTTCTCACCCCCGCGTGGCCCAACGCTACCTCGATAGTCATGATGTGCAATGCGACGCCTCGCGAGATCCCGCTCGTCTTGCAGGATGGCCGCTTCACTGTCGATTTCACAGCGCTGGAACAGGCGATCACTCCGCGAACTCGCCTGCTCGTTTACACCTCGCCGTCTAATCCGTTGGGCTGGGTGGCGACCGTCGAGGAGCAGAGCGCATTGCTTGACTTCGCGCGCCGGCATAATCTGTGGCTGCTCGCCGATGAGGTTTATGACCGGCTCTGCTACACGGGCGGTGGTCCTGTCGCGCCATCCATTCTCCGGATTGCCGACCGAGATGACGCGGTAGTTGTCGCGCAGTCATTTTCAAAAGCGTGGTGTATGACGGGGTGGCGCTTGGGATGGCTGGTATCTCGCGCGGACTTGTGTGCTCGCGCCGCTCACTTTAACGAATTCACCGTATCGCATGCCCCCAGCGTTTCCCAGCGCGCAGGCGAGACGGCTTTGAACACCGGCGACGCATTCGTGGAAGAACTGCTCGGGCTGCTGCGCTCCAATCGTGATCATTGTGTCCAGGCCCTTTCGGCTATGCCGGGCGTGACGGTGCCCGAACCCGAGGGCGCTTTCTACCTGTTCCCTCGAATCGAAGGACTGACCAACAGCTTCGCTTTCTGCAAGGATCTGCTGCTGCAATCGAAAGTGGGCATCGCGCCCGGAGTGGCCTTCGGCGCGGGCGGCGAGGGATCGGTTCGCATCTGCTATGCGGCGGAGCGGCAGATCCTGGAGCCGGCGCTCCAACGATTGGCCCACTTTCTCTCCTCTCGCGACAAACGCTAAGTCAACTTTAATGATCTGATCCAGCCCTGGTTCGTGCTTTACGACTCGAAGGGGATCAATGAATCACAACAACTCTCATCTGGCCGCTCGGTGGCTGTGCGCGCTTGCGCTGCTTCTGCTTGCCGCGGCGCCCGCGGCCGCACTGCCGGCGGACGTCGTGTCCATGCTGAAGCGCCACGCAGCTTTCACTGACGCTCAAATCGCCACAATCCAAAGAGGCGATCGGATCGTGCAGATGCTCGATACAGGATCTCAGGCGGAGGTTGCGTTCGTAGGCGTGACAAAGCTGCCGATTTCTCTCGACACGTACCTGGATCGTGTGCGCGCGGGAACGCTATATCGAATTGGGGACGTGGTGCTTCAATTCGGCCGCTTCGCAGAGAACCCCGCGCTCGGCGACATGCGCCGGCTGCGTTTCGAGTCATACGACGTCCGAGTATCCTCCGAACGTAACAAGCAAGTGCTCCTGAGCTTGATTCGCGAGTATGAAACGAGCGGTGCGCTCGGCGTCGGCCCATTGGGGGAGCAGCCAAAACCCGTCGCATTTACGCGCCAGTTCGAACCCATCGCCAAGCAAGCCGAATACCTTCGCGAACGGATGCCGGCCGCGTATGACTATCTCCTCCGCTACCCCAACGTGCCCAAGCGAGGCGAGGACGATTTCTTCATCTGGAAGCAGATGACCTTCGGTTTTCGGCCGCTGACGCGCGTGGCGCAGGTATCGGTTTGGGAAGACAACTCGCGCGGTCGTCGCGAAGCAATTGTGCTGATGAAGCAGATCTATGCGAACCGGTACTTCCAGGTGAGCTTTCAGGTGGACCATCTCATCAGCGATGACAGCGATCCCGTACATCCTGCCGTGTATTTAGTCAGCCTCAATCGAGGCAGCTCAGAGTTTCTGGAAGGACTTACGGGAAAGGTGATTCGTCCCATCGTACTGTCGCGCACGCAAGCGGCGGCCGAAAAAACACTCGATCAAGCTCGGCGCGACTTTCTGGCCGAGCTCCATTCACGCCGCTGAATTTACAAACGAGGACTGATTCGAATGACGAAATTCAGGGATGCACAGCGAGTGCAGACAAGCCTTCTCTCCAGGCTTGAGAAGAAGGCGCTGGTGTGGATGGCCGAGCGAACACCGCGCTTCATCAACTCGGACCACCTGACCGCGCTCGGGCTAGTGGCGATGTTCGGCGCTGGATTCAGCTACTGGCTTACCAGTGCGAACCCGGCACTCGGACTGACGCTGGCAACGCTTTGCCTGGCACTCAACTGGCTGGGCGACAGCTTGGATGGAACGCTGGCCCGTGTTCGCAATCATCTGCGTCCGCGATACGGATTCTACGTCGACCATGTGGTCGACATGCTGGGTGCGCTTAGTCTTCTCGGCGGTCTCGCGCTATCGAGATACATGAGCGCTCCGATCGCGTGCGGGCTTGTGATCGCCTTCTTCATGCTATCCATCAACTGCTATCTGGCGACTTATACGCTGGGCAAGTTCCAGATTTCGTTCGGCGGCTGGAGTCCTACGGAATTGCGGATCCTGCTCGCGATTGGAAACGCGTTCCTGTACTGGAAACCGGAAGCGATCGTGTTTGGGCAGAAGATGCTTGTCTTCGATGTGGGAGGCGCCATCGGTATCGCAGGGATGACCGTTCTGCTCCTTGCTTCGATTGCACGGAACACAAGCCAGTTGTATCGGGAGGAGCCGATCGCGTGAGTTCGATGCCGCAACGAGTGATGCGGTTCTATGTGGTGGGACTGGTCGGAATCGCTGTTCAGATCTCCGTGCTGCACCTGCTCAGCCAAGGCCTTGGACTGCATTATTTGTGGTCTACCGCGCTAGCCGTGGAAGTGGCGATCATCCACAACTTCCTGTGGCATCGGCGTTGGACGTGGCGCTGCCGAACCTTAACGACGGATTCGGCAGCGCTCCAGATCCGGCGGTTCTGCATTTTCAATCTCACCACCGGCATGGTCTCCTTGACGTCCAATCTTGTGGTGATGCGTCTGCTCGTGGAGAACGCGGGTATGCCGCACATCGCCGCGAATCTGATCGCGATCGTCTGCGGATCGGCGATCACTTTTCTGCTGGGTGAGGCTTTGGTGTTTAATGCCGTTCGGCAAAGCGCCGCATCTTCGCCGGGGCCAGAGCTGTCGCGTACATCCCGGCGAGTTCCCCAGCGCGAGCACACACCGAAAGCGCAATCAGCAGCGGCAGATGCGTGAAGCGCCGCCATCGTGACACGCCTCTTCTGCGCTCGATCCGGAACCAGTAGCCGACGTCGAGCAGGACGTGCCAGGCTGCCGTGAGAAGCGGCTCCAGTGGCCCGAGCAATCGAACCGGTCGAAACGTGCTCCCGGTGCGCCGCAGGCGGTAGACCTCATATCCAAATCGAAGATGAAGCTTGGTCACCCACCAGCCGAAGCCCCAGCGATGCGCCACCGCCTGCTCCTTCACCCAGACGATAGGTACGCCTTGAGAGACGAGAGTTTCATGAAGCAGCGATCCGGCGAGCGTGCGGCCATGCTGCTCGGCGAACCGAGCGGCGCGGAAGGCGTCGGCGCGAATGGCGAAGTTGTGATTCAGCATGCCGCGCGCAGGTTCGCCCACAACGAAGCCCCACGAGATGGCCGCGGCAGCGTCCAGCGCCTCCTTTGACCAGCGCGCATCGGGGTCGAAGAACAAGGACAGCCCTGCCGATGCCGTGGCGCCTTGCGCGAACGTTTTTCGAATCGACTCCAGCCATCCGGCGCAAGGCGCGACATCGGAGTCAACAAACACCAGGACATCTCCGCGCGCGCGATCCGCTCCGATGTTCTTCAACCGGTAATAATGCGCTTCATCTTCGCCCGCCGCCTCGATGGAAAAGAACGGCCATTGGGCGGCGTCGATCTCGCGCGACCACGACGCAGCTTGTGCGGCGCTGCCCGTGAGAATCAGCTCAACAGTCGAGAGATCCCCGCCTTGTGCGGCGATCGAACGGACCGTGTCGAGCGCGTGTCCGAGTTCAATCGACTCGTTGTAACCCTCCACGATGATCGAGATCTGAGGCTTCGAATTCATCGACCCTGCGCTGCCCACTCCGCATAACCGGCGCACTCGCCGGCGCTCCACGCGATGTGCCCCAGAATCACGAGCGGCAGCGCGCGCAGCAACTGCGCGGCATACCCGCGCTGCCGAAGAACACGGCGCGCGGTGCGCCAACTCAGGACGAGCGGCAGCAGGATAGAACCCATGGTGAACGCGGCGGACCGGGTTCGTGTGAAGCGATGCGAGGCCACTCGGACGCGCGCGAACGCTCGGCCGTGCATCGCGTTCTTTCGCAGCCATGACAGAGTTCGCGTATGGCCCAAATGTGCCACGCGGATTTGCGGCTCAAAGCGGATGGGCACGCCTCGCCTCCCCATTTCCCAATTCCACGCTGTATCCGAACAATAAGTACCCGTCACGAATGGTTGAGAGACGAACAGCGCGCGAGGCGCCGATAAAGTACACGTCGGGACATCGGACATTTGAGTGGCAGAGGCCCCGGGCATCCAAGTAGCAAACTCACAAAGATAACTGGCCCATGCAGTCTGTCCATCGGCGCCGTTGGCCACCGAGCCACCTATCACCGACGGCCCGTCGCCGGCTTGATGCGCCTGGACGATCCGTTGCACCCAGTCCTCGCCAGGCACGCAGTCCGCGTCCAGGAATGCAACCAAGTCACTGATGGCAAGCTTGACTGCAACGTTGCGAGCTTCACCGGGGAACATTCGCCGGCTGCTGCGATGCACGCGCACTCGCGGATGATGCTGAGCCACCCACTCCGCCGCGCCGTCGGTGCCGCTATCCACCAGAATCACCTCGGCCGGCTGCATCGTTTGCGTTTGCAAAGCCTGCAGCACCGCAGGCAATGTGCGGACGCCCTGGTAGCACACGATCAGCACTGAAACGCTATGACTCACGATGCGTAGACAACTCCCATAGAAACCCGGCGAGCACAAAACATTGTGCTGCGGCACACAAAGAGGCGGTGGTAAATCCACCTCGTCGCGTTGCTTCGCGCAGCAGAGTCCAGTACGAGTGGGCAGTACGAGGCTTCAGACAGCCTGCAGCGATACGCGCATACTGGCGAGCGCCGCGTCCATATCGCCACTGCTGCTCGAAGAACTTGCTCACCGTTGGAGGGAACTCGTGAAACAGAGCGAGTGACTCCTCGAGCCGCAGCGTGACTCCGGCGCGACGAAGGCGCGAGGAGAACTCGCGATCTTCACCGGCAGCACCTGGAAAGCGCGTGTTGAATCCGCCGGAATGTTCGTAATCGCATCGGAACACCGCCAGCCCGTTGGAGGGCAGAAACTCGCGCTCACACTCACCCGTGGCCGCCGTGAACCAATCGAGCAAGGCGCCGCTCGCTTGCGCCGCCGGTGTCGCGCCGGGGAGGCAGCGCTGCGGGCCGGCAAACGCGTGGCCAGGGCCCAATCGCCGTGCGGTGTCGAGGACGCGGCCGAGATACCCTTCCGGGGCGACGCTGTCGTCGTCCACGAACAACAGCAGACTACCCGTTGCGCTGCGAACGCCAACGTTTCTTGCCTGTGCCGGTCCCTTGCCTCCGCTGCGCAAGAGTCGAACGTTCGAGGGCGCCTGCAGTTCCTTATCTACTGCATCGTCCACGACAATCAACTCGGCCGCATGCTTCCGCACATCTTCACACAAGGAAGCGATCAGTCGTTGAAGACACTTCGACCGCCCCCGAGTGGGAATGATTACGGATACCTTGTCAGGCACTCCGCCGATTTTCCCATATAGCGGAGGATTCAGTCAGCAGCCGCAAGCACCTCGCTGACAGCAGGCTTTCCGCGGCTGGCGTAGCGAATCACGCCGTCGGGTCCGATGAGATAGACGGTTCGCTTCGTCATCAGTCCTCGTGTGTTGTACGCCGAACAGACTTCCCCGCCCGCATCCACCAACAACGGAAATGGCAGCCGATTGTTGTCGCGAAAGCCCGCGTGGCTGGACGCGCTTTGGGGATTGATTCCGAACACCACCGTATTCTTCGCCGAGGCCTGCTCCCATGCATCGCGGAACTCGCAAAGCTGGGCGCGGCATGTCGGCGTCTCATCGCGGGGATAAAAAACAAGCACCACGTTTTTTCCGCGCAGGGCCGCCAGCGACACCGACTTTCCGTCCTGGTCCTGCAGCGTCCAATCAGGCGCGGGGGTTCCCACGGGGAGAGGATCGGAAAAAAGGCGCGAAAGCATACCTCTATGATGCAGGCGAACGGAGATGGATGTTCAAAGTACACTACAGGCATGCGCGACCTCGCGGAACGTGCCCTACAAGCAGCCATGCGAAAAGGCGTTTCGTACGCTGACGTCCGCGTGGAAGAAGCTGTGGAACGCCACCTCACCACGAAGAGCGGTAAACCCGGCACCGTCTCCACGCACGACACCATGGGTGTGGGAATCCGAGTGGTCGCGGATGGATGCTGGGGATTTGCCGCCACCGATGAGCTGTCACCCAAAGGATTGGAGCGCGCCGCCAATCTGGCCATCGATGTTGCTCGCGCCGGAACTCTCGCGAAGAAGCGGGACGTTGTCCTTGCTCCGGAAGAAGCGTTCGACAGCGTGTGGGTTTCCTCCTGCAGAATCGACCCATTCAGCGTGCCGGTAGACGATACGCTGCAGTTGCTGATGTCGGTGGATCGCACGCTGCTGGCGGTGGACGGCGTTACGCTGGCCGAATCGTCGTTCGTCTGCGCGCGCAAGCGGCAGTTCTTCGCATCCTCGCTTGGCAGCCGCATCGACCAGATACGTACGACCACGGGCGCTGGTTTTGCGGCCTACAGCTTCAAAGGTGATGAACTCCAGAAGCGCAGCTATCCTAATTCGTTCGGCGGTCAATATCAGCTAAAAGGATATGAGTTAGTCCATGAGCTTGATTTGCTGGCGCACGCGCCTCGCATTGCGGAGGAGGCCGTCGCGTTGCATTCGGCCGACGCCTGCCCGGAAGGCGAGTTCAATCTGGTGCTCGACAGCAGCCAGCTAGGACTGCAGATTCACGAATCGATCGGCCATCCCATCGAACTCGACCGTGTGCTAGGGTCCGAAGCGAATTATGCGGGGATGAGTTTCCTGACGCTCGACAAACTGAATACGCTGCGATACGGATCCGATATCGTCAACGTGGTTTGCGATGCGCGTGTGGAGCACGGCCCTGGGCTCGGCACGTTTGCTTTCGACGACGAGGGGGTTCCCGCGCAGTGCGCCCCCATCATCGAGCGCGGACAGTTCGTCGGATACATGACCTCAAGGGAAAGCGCGGCGCAGATCGGGCAAGCGCGATCGAGCGGAACCATGCGCGCGGACGGGTGGGCCCGCCTGCCCTTGATTCGGATGACCAACGTGAGTCTGCTTCCAGGCGAGCAGAGCCTGGAGCAAGTCTTCGATACCGACGGCATCTACATGGAGACGAATCGAAGTTGGTCGATCGACGATAAGCGGTACAATTTCCAGTTCGGCTGCGAAATAGCCTGGGAGATCCGCGGAGGTAAACGTGTACGCATGCTCAAGAATCCGACCTATAGCGGAATCTCGACCGACTTTTGGAATAGCTGTGACGCGATTGCGGGAGCCGAGCACTGGACACTATGGGGTGTGCCCAATTGCGGCAAAGGGCAGCCGGAACAAGTGATGGGAACTGGCCACGGCGCAAGTCCGTCACGATTTCGTAACATGAAGATCGGTTCCGCTAAGATCGACTGAGCATGAGCGAATCCGAACTCCTGCCCCGTAAGAAGTGTCAGGAAGTATTTCTGGCCGTCGAGCAGGCGGCCCGTCGCGCTGGCGTGCAGGATGTCGAGATCATTCTCACCTCGTCTACCGATTCGCTGACGAGGTTCGCCAACAACGAAATCCATCAGAACGTCTCGGAGCGGGCAAGCGGATTGTCGGTCCGCGTGGTAACGAACGGTTGTACCGCGCGCGCCAGCACCAATCGACTGCATCGCGACGGCATTCAGGCCACCGTGGATGAAGCTATCGCTCTTGCGCGCGCGAGCGAAGCATCCGATCTGCTGCCCTTGTACGAAGACCCGACCATCTGCGATGGCCAGCATTTCTCCGAAGCTGCCGCCGAGTGCACGCCTGCCGAGCGCGCGGCAGCAGTGGGTGAAGCCATCCGGATCGTGGAGGGCCAGGGGCAGACCGCCGCAGGCATCTACGCCACCGCGCAGAATGTCGAAGTCTTGATGAACTCGCGGGGGATGTTCCGGTATTACTTCGACACGCTGACTCAGTTTTCGATCACCGCGATGGCGCAGGACAGCTCGGGTTGGGCGAAGGCTACATCGGCCGTTCATGCGGACGTGCATCCGGCGCTTCTAGCCGAACGCGCCGCGCGTAAAGCGGCCCTCTCCCGAAATCCCGCCGAGATCGCGCCGGGGCGCTACACCGTTATTCTCGAGCCCGCCGCCGTGCTCGATTTGGTCGGCCAGATCTTCGGCGATTTCAGCGGCACGGCGATGGCGGACAAGCGCAGTTTCTTAAACGATCGCTTGGGGGAGAACCTCTTCGGCTCGAATATCACCATCTATGACGACGTGGCGTTCCCAATGCAGACGGGTGCTCCGTTCGACGGCGAAGGCGTGCCGCGTCGCGCGCTGAAGCTGGTGAAGGAAGGAGTCCCCCGGCAGGTCGCGTATTCCCGTACCGCTGCCAAACGCGCCGATGCCGAACCCACGGGCCACGGATTTCCTCTGCCGAACGAACAGGGCGAAGCGCCGGTGAATATCGTGATCGCCGGTGGGAGTTCTTCGCTGGAGGACATGATCGCCTCGACGGAAAACGGCGTGCTCGTTACGCGTTTTTGGTACATCCGCGAAGTGGAGCCGTATGACAAGGTGATGACCGGCATGACTCGCGATGGCACGTTTCTGGTGCGTAACGGCGAGATCGCAGGTGGGCTGCGCAACTTTCGTTTCAATCAAAGCGTGGTGGAAATGTTGCGGAACGTCGAATCGCTTACGGCTAGCGAGCGTGCGTCAGGCGAAGAGGCTTTCGATATGGTCGTGCCCGGAATGAAGGTCCACGATTTCCAGTTCACTGAGGTGACGCGGTTCTAGTTGCGGGTGCGGCGCTTGATAGCCTAGAAGTATAAAGGCGAAGGCGTGCACGCACACGGACACCATCACGGCCATCATCATCACGGCAGCGGCAACGTCCTGAAGTGGTCGTTCGCGGCTACGCTGCTGTTCGTCGCGGTGCAGTTCGCGGCGGGCCTCCAGTCCGGAAGCCTCGCCCTCATGTCCGATGCGGGCCATAACCTGACGGACGCGATCGCGCTCGCCTTGGCGATGTTCGGTGTGTACCTGCAAGGCAAGCCCGCCGATGAATCCCGGACCTTCGGCTATCATCGCGGCGGCGTGCTTGCCGCCTTCGTTAATGCGCTCACGTTGCTGGTTCTTTCGGCTTACCTTTTTTACGAATCCTATGAGCGGTTGCGGAGTCCGCGTGCTGTCGATGAGCAGCTGATGATTTGGACGGCCGGGCTCGGGATTCTGCTGAACGTAGGGATTTTGGTTTCACTGCGCCGGCATGGATCGGATATCAACATTCGCGCGGCCTCCATCCACATGCTCGGCGATGCGCTTGGATCGGTGGCAATCATTGTGGGCGCGGTCGCGATGCATTACACCGGTTGGCTCACCATCGACCCCGTGCTGTCGATCCTGATCGGCGGGTTAATTGTTTGGAGCGCGGTTGACATCGTTCGCGAGTCGATGAACATTCTGCTGGAAGGGTTGCCTCGCGGATTGCAGTTGCAGGCTGTCTCGCAAGCCATGCGTGAAGTGCCGGGCGTCTTGGATGTGCACGATGTACATGTTTGGAGCCTCGGCTCCAGCGCGCACGCGCTGAGCTGTCACGCTCTGATTGAAGACATGCCCCCATCGGAAAGCAATTGCATCCTGAAGGATCTGAACCGCATCCTCGGCGAGCGCTTTCATATCCACCACACCACCATTCAGTTTGAGCACACCCGGTGCGAGTTGTCGCACACCGGCTGCTATGTGTCGTGCTCGCAAACGCACGATCTGCAGCATCACCATCACACCCACTGACCACCTTTCATGCCACGCACATTTCGCATTGCCCTTCTGCCCGGCGACGGGATCGGACCTGATGTTGTCGCGGAGGCCGTGAAGGTCCTACGCACGGTCGCGCCGGATGCGCTGGAGTACACGGAGTTGTCGGTGGGGGCAAACGAGTACCTCCGCTCGGCCGACCCACTGCCGCCCGCAACCTTCGAGCGATTGAAGGAGTTCGACGCGATCCTGCTTGGCGCGATGGGGCTACCCGAGGTGCGTTGGCCGGACGGCACGGAGATGACCCCGCAGATCGACCTGCGTGAAAAGCTCGACCTGTACTGCGGCTTGCGGCCGATTCGGCTGTATCACGAACCGCACTCGCCGCTGAAGGGCCAGGGCGCGGGCACTATCGACTTCGTCATCATTCGCGAGAACACGGAAGGGCTCTTCTTTTCCCGGCTGGAGAAGACGGGTCCGGATCCATCTGAGGTGCGCGACACGATGCGCATTTCGCGGGCATACTCGGAGCGGCTGTTTCACTCTGCATTCGCGCAGGCTCGCAAACGTCGCAAGCACGTGACGCTGGTCGACAAGGCTAATGTATTGCCTTCGATGGCGTTCTTTCGGCGAGTGTTTGACGAGGTGGCCGAGCAGTATCCCGATGTGGCCACCTCGCGGGTATACGTCGACGCCGCGTCGTTGTATCTGTTACAGCGGCCGCAGTCCTTTGACGTGATCGTGACCGAGAACATGTTCGGCGACATTCTGTCGGACTTGGCGGCCGGGCTCGTCGGCGGGATGGGCATGGCGCCGTCTGCCGACATCGGGGATAAGTACGCAGTGTTTCAGCCCTCCCACGGCACCGCTCCTGACATCGCGGGGAAAGGCATCGCCAACCCGATTGCGACGATTTTGTCGGGCGCGATGATGTTGGAGTGGCTCGGCTTGACCAAGGAAGCGGCGGCGGTCGGCGCGGCTGTGGAGAAGGTGCTCGCCGCCGGCCATCGTACAGCGGATCTGGGAGGCGCCGTCCGCACGCCGGACATGGGCAACCTCGTGGCCGCGGCTGTCGTCTCATCATAACGTTCTTTCTGGCCGGAGGAAACTGATGAATCGACGCGAATTCCTTGCTCTCGTTCCCGCTGCCGCGGCAGTCGCTCAAACTGGACGGCCCGCGGCGGCGCCGGCGGAAGTCGACTGGCCGCAATGGCATGGCCCGAATCGCGACAATCTTTCGCGCGAAACCGGGTGGCTGAAGCAG
>DASQDN010000030.1:0-1939 GCA_035634155.1 Bryobacteraceae bacterium
AAGCACACAGGCCTGTCTCCGGCGCTGCTGTCGAAGCTGGAGCGGGATATTATGCATCCGACGCTGCCGACGCTCTACCGAATATCGATGGTGTTCAGTGTGGGTCTTGAGTACTTCTTCATCCCCGAGCCGAAGCCAGTGCTGGAGATTGTGCGGAAGAAGGATCGGCTGCGGTTTCCGGATGCGCCGGGCGGGGCCTCAGTGGGGTATTGGTTTGAAAGCCTGGACTTCCCGGTCGCGGATCGGGTCTTGAACTCTTATTTTGCCGAGTTCGAAGCGGTGGAGGCGGCGGCTGTGCGTGTGCATGAGCATCCGGGGGTGGAGGTGGTTTACGTTCTCGGCGGGGTGTTGGAATTGCGGACTTCGGACTCGGCTTATGAGTTGGAGCAAGGTGACGCGGTGTACTTCGATTCGACCGTGCCGCATGGGTATCGGCGCGTGGGGGCGGGTCGGACTACGGCGTTGGTGGTTGCGGTGGATGGGAAATAGGTGAAATAGGGGGCTGTCCCCATTTAATCTCCGCGGAGGGCGGTGGCGGGGTCGACGCGGGTGGCTCGCCAGGCGGGTAGGAGGCAGGCTCCTACGGCGGCTAGCGCCAGCAAGAGCGCGGCGGCGGTGAAGGTGTATGGGTCAGTGGGGCTGACTCCGTACACGAGGCGAGACAGGATGTCGCTGAGCATCCAAGCTCCGAAAGCGCCTAGCACGATGCCGATGAAGGTCGGCTTCATGCCTTCGAGCAGAACCAGGCCGATTACGTCATTCACTTGGGCTCCAAGAGCCATCCGAATGCTGATCTCTTGCACCCGTCGACGCACGCTATACGCCAGTACGCTGTAGATTCCCACCGCACCCAACGTGAAGGCGAGTGCCGCCATGGCTACGAAAAGAAAAAGACTGAAGCGCTGCTGCGCGAGCGAGGTGGCAAGCAGTTCCGCCATGGGAATTACGTCGCGCAAGGGCAGTTCGGGATTGATGCCGTGGAGCAGGCGGGCGGCCGCGGGGCCGATGCCGGACGCGTCGCCGTTTGTGCGCACCACGAGCGATACGCTGCCCGTTTCGCGCTGGTCTAGTGGGACGTAGAGCAACGCGACAGGCTCCGGCACATCCAGGCCGCGCTCCTTGATATCGCCGGCGATGCCGACGATTTCTCGGCTGATCTCCGGAGTGAACGAACTGCGAAGACGCTTGCCGATCGGATTCTGCCCCGGAAAGAACTGGCGCGCCAGCTCTTTGCTGATCAGGACAACGGGGTTCTTGCCCTCGGTGTCTTCCTCGGTGAAGTCGCGGCCGGCGATCAGCGGTATCTTCAGGGTGTGCAGATAACCGGGTGTCGCCATCCGAAACCCTACATTCGGCTGAAGCGCGAATACTTCCCGCGGGCGGCCGTCAAACACGATGGGTTGCTGCGATCCTCCCCCGGTGAGCGGGAGAGAGTCGATCGCCGCGGCGGCCGTGACGCCAGGAAGCCGACGCACCTGGGCGAGGAACTCATAGAAACGGGTGCGTTCCCCTTCGCTGCTCGCCTCCGGGATGGGAGCGGTCATGGTTGTTACTCCGGAGGCGGAGAACCCGGGATCGACCTGGTAAAGAGACCACAGGCTCCGAATCATCAGGCCGGCTCCAACGAGCAGCACAAGCGATAAAGCCACCTGCGCCACCACGAGCGCGCTACGGGTTCCTCTACCGCCCGAGTCGGCGTCGGTCTTTCCCAAGCCCGATTTGAGGGACTCGTTGACGTTGGACCGCATGAGTCGCCACGAGGCAATCATTCCGGCGGCGAACCCGGTAAAGATCGACGCAATCGTCGTGAAGCCGAGGACTCGAGGATTGAGCTCGATCTGTATTGCGCCGGGCATCTGCTCGGCCAGGGCGTTGATGACGAGGGTTTGGCCGGACCGTGCGAGAAGCAGGCCGAGGGCTCCGCCGGCGATCGCGAGCA
>DASQDN010000031.1:0-4319 GCA_035634155.1 Bryobacteraceae bacterium
TGGATTTATCCGCCTTGATGTATCCCGCGGCTTCGAGCTTGCTCAGGTGCTGCGACAGATTGCCTTGCGTGAGGCCGAGTTCTTGTTGCAGAAACAGGAAGTCGGCCATCTCGAGATGGGCAAGATAAGCGACGATCAGCAGGCGCGCGGGCTCGTGGATCGTGCGGTCAACCGAGGCCAGCAGCGCTATGGGGTCGGTCATCACGGCGTGACCGCTTCCAGTTCCGGCGTGGTTCGGACGAAGCGCACGAAAGCAAACGTCCCGGTGGAAATGAGCGCAACAGCGGCGGCGAAGGCCGTACAGGAGAGCCAGCCCGTCGAGGTGAGGGACAACTGCGTGAGGGCCAGCATCGCTATGCTGACGGCGACGGCAGCGATGTACAAACGAGGCGCGGCATATCGTCGCGCCATGTGCGCCAGGGCGATGGGGAAGACGGATGCCAGGAGCGGCCCGTTAACGTCAATGCGGAGAAGGAATACGTACACCAGGACCGCTGCGGCCACAGCAATCCATGCCGCCGGTTTGTAAAACGGCGGCCGCGCAAAGCCGAGTCGAGGGTCGACATAGCGCCTCCGGAGCATGGGCACGCCGGCAAGCGCAAGCAGTAGAGCGATGGCCGCGCTGCCCACGACCCACGGGTTTTCGAAAGCCTGAAAGCCGGCTTCCTTGAGCGCTCCCGGTCCGTTCGCGGCCAGGAGGAGCAGACCGGTGGCGATCTCGTTCAAGCCGTTAGCAGCGAGTTGCCGTTCGACCCGGGTCTGGATTGCGGTTGCAAAACCGTCGGTTTGCGTCACAAACCAATTGTGCCCGAAATCGGTTTGCAATGCAAACCGATTTCTGAGGACCCATCCATATGTCACAGTATCGGGAACCGCGACATCGGAATCAGGTGTGCCAGAATATAGACGAACCCTCGCATTCTCATGAAGCAGCCCAACCAAGTCGAAGACGCCTTTGGGGATAAGCCAACCCAGCAGGAAGAAGCGTCTTTCGGCGATATCCTAACCCAGTTCGAACAAGAGCAGCACGAGCACGCCGCGCACGACGCGCCGGGCCAGACGCTGCAGGGAACCGTTGTCGGCATTCAAGACGACAACGTCATTGTGGATATCGGCCGGAAGACCGAGGGAGTTGTCGCGATCGCTGACGTTCGCGACGACAATGGCGAAGTTCTGGTCAAGCCAGGCGACACCATCACCGTCACGCTCACTGGCCGCAGCGGCGAATACTACACGCTGTCCACTGTTAAAGCCGAGCGCCCCAAGGATTGGAGCAGCCTCCAGGAAGCGTTCGCGGAAGGACGCATCATCGGCGGACGTGTCATCGAGCAGGTGAAAGGCGGGCTGCGCGTGGATGTCGGCGCGCGCGCATTCATGCCGGCATCGCGAAGCGGCGCCCGCGACGTGCCCGACATGGAGAAGTTGGTCGGCCAGGAGATCCGCTGCAAGATCACCAAGCTCGACGTGGAGAAGGACGACATCGTCGTCGACCGCCGCGTTGTACTGGAGCAGGAAGAAAAGGAACGGCGCGAAGCGGCATTGGCATCCGTTCAGGAAGGCCAGGTCATCCGAGGCACGGTCAAAACGTTGATGGACTTCGGCGCCTTCATCGACATCGGTGGCGTCGACGGCTTGCTGCACGTCACCGACATGTCGTGGACGCGCGTGAACAAGCCTTCGGATTTACTCAAGCCCGGCGACCAGGTCGAAGTAAAGGTTCTGAAGGTCAATCCCGAGAACCGCAAGATCTCGCTCGGCATGAAGCAACTGCAGCCTGACCCTTGGACCGTCGCGTCGCAGAACTTCAAGGTCGGCGACCGCGTGCGAGGCACGGTTGCTCGTTTGACCGACTTCGGCGCGTTCGTGAACCTCGCGCCGGGCGTCGATGGACTCGTGCATGTGTCCGAAATGTCCTGGTCGAAGAAGGTCCGCAAGCCGGCCGATGTCGTGTCGGTGGGCGACGGTGTAGAAGTCGTCGTCCTGGGCGTCAACCCAGCCGACAAGCGCATTTCGCTAGGACTGAAGCAGGCGCTGGGCGACCCATGGGAAGAGGCCGAGCAGAAGTACGCGGTCGGCTCCATCGTCGAGGGCCCGGTCACCAACATGACCAACTTCGGCGCATTCGTCGACCTCGGCGGCGGCATCGAAGGCATGATCCATGTCGGCGACATCACGCGCGAAAAGCGGCTGGAGCATCCAAAGGAAGTTCTTCAAGCAGGCAAGCCCGTGCGCGCGCAGGTACTCGAGTTCGATCGCGGCAAGCGGCGCATCCGGCTCGGCATGAAACAGCTTGAGCCCACCAGTACTGACCATTACATAGCCGAGCATCAGGTCGGCGAAATCGTCACCGGCCGCGTTGTGGACGTCAAAGGCGACCGCGCGAAGGTGGAACTCGGCGACGGCGTGATGGGCATCTGCAAGCTGCCGCAGACCGAAGCTCCCGAGCAGCCCAAAGCTGCCGCCGCGGAAAAACGCAACGCCGAACGCGCCGACGTGCTCAGCGCGGCCGCGATGCTGGCCGCCAAGTTCAAGTCCGGCGCCGGCGCCCCCGCAGCCCAATCCGAACAGCCCCCGCCCGACAGGAACGCCGTAAAACCCGGGCAGGTCCGGAACTTCAAGATCGCGAATCTGGACGCCGCCGAGAAGCGCGTCCAACTCGAACTGGCTCCCTAACGTTTTCGCGCCTGCCCCGTCTTACCTTCTCGCAAGCGGGGAAATGGGGTATCTTGAGCGGACACGGACAAGCAGTCGCCGCCCTTGGAGCCAAAACGTACACTGACTACGACGAGGCGGCGCTGATACGCGCGGCGCAGGCCGGGGATCAATACGCCTTCGAGCGGCTCGTGCAGTTGTACGACCAGAACGTTCTGCGTCTGGCGGTGAACCTGCTTCGCTCCCCAGAAGACGCCAGCGATATCTACCAGGAAGCATTCCTGCGCGTCTATCGGAACCTCCATACCTTCCGCTTCGATTGCAGCTTTCACACGTGGCTGTACCGCATCGTAACCAACCTCTGTCTCGACCACTTGCGCAAGCGCAAGGTCCGGAGAGAGGAGTCAACCGTGCTGGATACGGCGGAAGGACCTGTAGACCGGATGGAGATCGTGATGGAGGAGCGCGCGGAAGGTAACCCGCAGCGCAACCTCATCAGTCAACAACTAAATGCGCGAATCCGTGAAGTCTTATCCACACTGACAGCCCGCGAGCGGATGGTCTTCGAGATGCGCCACTACCAAGGCATGCGCTTGAAAGCCATCGGGGAAGTCCTCGGAACCACCGAGGAAGCCGCTAAGAACTGCCTGTTCCGAGCGACACAGAAAATGCGTGCCGCTCTAGGAGATTTTGTATGACCTGCGAAGCTGTAGTGAAGCAACTCCCGCTCCTCTTATACGGCGAGTTGACGTTCGACGAAGAAGAGGCCGTCTACCAACATGTGGACACCTGTGCGGCGTGCCAGGCAGAGATGGCGAAGACCGCTTCCCTGCACCGACGTTTAGATGAAGCCGAACCTGATGTAGACGCGATGCTGCTGGCGAATTGCCGGCGCAAGCTACGCGGCGCGATCGCCGATCCTCCACAAAAGCAGAGCTGGTTCACCTGGAACTGGTTGGGCAAGCCCGCGAGCGCATTGACAATGCTGGCAATGGGATTCTTCGGCGGGCAGATGCTGCCCCGCAACTTCAATGATCCGGCGCCCACCGCTTCGCGCGTCAGGTTCGTCGAGTCGGATGCGGCTGGACAAGTGCGTATCGTGCTCGAAGACTCCAGGCAGCGTGTAGTGTCTGGCGACATGGATGACGACTCGATTCGCGCGCTGCTGCTGCGAGCCACACGCGAGTCGACCGACCCCGGAGTGCGTGTCGGCACCATGGATCTGCTGAAGACGCAGTCCGAGTCCGTAGAAGTAAAGCGGGCGCTGCTGCATGCGCTCCGCAACGACACCAACGCAGGTGTGCGGCTGAAGGCGCTGGAAGCGCTGCGTCCGTCGGCGGCGCAGGACGATACTCGGCGCGTGCTGGCGGAGGTGCTGCTAAAGGACGACAACCCCGGAGTGCGTACGCAAGCCGTAGACCTCCTGATGCAGCGCGAAGCGCCGGAACTCGTGGGGGTTCTGCAGGAGATCATGTCGCGCGAAGACAATCAGTATGTGCGCATGAAGGTGCAGCGCGCGCTGGCTGATATGAACGCATCGGCGGAGACCTTCTAAGGATGTGGCGACTAAACTTAGCACTGTGGCTGGCAGCAGTCTTCGCCTTCGCACAGGATGCTCCCATCCGGCTGGAAGGCACACACTGGGTGCAGACGATTACCGGCTCCCT
>DASQDN010000032.1:0-6018 GCA_035634155.1 Bryobacteraceae bacterium
CCTGCAGCGCCGTTGAAGTTGGCCGATGGTGTGAAGGTGACGCTCGCCGAAGTGGCGTTGATCGGTGTGATCGCGCCCACCGTGCCGTTGGAGGGCGATCCCACGATGCTAAACGTGAGGCTGTTCCCGTCCGGATCGCTGCCGGTCAGGGTTACTACCAGAGGCGTATCTTCGTTGGTCGATAACGTCTGCGGATTCGCGGTGGGTGAATTGTTCGCGGACGGCACATTGATGGAGCACGCAGCATTCATGGTTTGCGGGGTTCCACCTGCCGAATCCGTCACAGTGGCTGTGAAATTCGACGTGCCAACCGTATCCGGAGTGCCGGTGATCGCGCCCGTCGCCGTATCCAGCGTCAGGCCCGAGGGCAACGTTCCAACCGAAATGGCATACGTATACAACTGCACGCCGCCATCGGCCGACAAAGCCGAAGAATAAGGAGCATTCAGCGTCGCAGCCGGCGCAGGGCAAGCGAGCGACAAAGCTGCCGGCGGGAAAACGCCGGAGTAAACAACGCGAGTAAAGCCGATGAGAGATGTTGAGGAATTCGTGAAGCGGACCGGCGCGCTGGCCGACTGACCGGGCGCAAGGGATCCGGCAGTCACGATGACGTACGGGGCTCCATTGAACGTGCCGTTCGCATTCACGAGAGTGACACCTGCCGGAAGATTCATCAAACCGACGGTCACTGGTCCGGTGATTATCTCAGAGCTGATGTTTTTCACGACCAGGAAGCCGTTGAATGTGCCTGTCAGCCGGTTGTAGACATTGCCGCTGTGCACGACACTCGCGCGAGAAGTGACATTGAAGACCGAGCTGATTCCGGCGGAGCGAATCGGCGTCTTCTGTAAAGCCATCAACGATTGCGCCGTCTCCAGGGAAGCTTGCTGCGATCCGCCGGCGTGGCCGGTCCAGAAGCCGGAGTCGCTTTGACGATTCACCAGCACTCTGGCTGCGCCGTTGAGCGTCGCGCCAAGATTTACCTCGGCGGCGTACCAGTCGAGGGCGGCGCCGCTATTCTGCGCCGGGGCATGTAAGCGCATTGCTTCGGCGAGCTCAAACAACGATTGCGCATCCAACTCCAAACTGTTGCGGCTGAGGATTGCGGCTTCCGCTTCAGCCCACTCCTGTGCAGAGCGATCTGCGCCCGAGAGTGCGAGTTGCAGCAGCGTTTGCGTCGCCCGGCCACCGGAAACGCTCGCCTGGCGTGCGTTCAGACCGAGGCTTTTTCGAGCCGCGGCAACGCCGGACCCGGTCGCCTGTTCACCCGCGGCAGCCAAAAGCCTCTGCAGAATTTCGCGATAGGTTCGGCCAATTACATTGGAGGGTCCCGTTGTCGCCCGCGCATTTGGTGAAGCTGCCGTGGCTACGGCATCGAGCCAGGCGCCACTGGGTACACCGTCCTCATTCAACTCTGAAAAGAGCGTCTTCAGTCCGCGCGACACCGTTTCGGTGTAAGGATTCGAAGGGTCGCCCGATTCCAGATGCCCGTAACGCTCAAACGCGAGAAGGTTCCACGCGTTGGCGGTTCCGCGCCCGTCGCACGCCGCGCAGGCGCCCTGCCAGTGCCCCACGGCCACATCGCCAAGAGATACCCGGCTCATCGTGCGGTGCAGATACCAAAGGCCCTCGTCAATGGCGCGGTTCACCTCGGTTTCCAGATTCTTCTCCTGGACCGCGACCGGATAGGTTGCGGAACTGGATTCACCGGTAGTAATGTCGGTAACAGTCAGACGGGCGGTATAGGTTGTGCCCACCGCCCCGTCGTAGACATGAACCGCAGATACGTCGAAGCCATTGGTGACTGTGAACGTTTTTGGAGAGCTGCCGTCACCGAAATCCCAGGTAGCCTGGATATTCGAGCCTTGTAGGGATGAAGTGCCCTTCAGCGTCACTTGCGCGCTGGCATAGGTCGGGTGCGGCACACTTGCGTCCGCCGCGATCCAGGGTACAGTCTTTACGACCGGCTCGGCCGCAAATGCGGTCGCAGCCAGGCAGGCCATCGCGAAAGCGCCGGCGCAAACCTTGCGCAAATTAAGTGCAGACATAGCTCTATTGAAACGATCGGCAGACAACATGACTCCTCCCAAGCAACGGCAAAGGGTAAAACGAATAGCAAGGATTAGGGACGTTCGCTGCGCGAACGCGCGCGCAGACGAGAGGTGACCGCAAGCGCTAGCAACGCGCCTGATGACAGCACCCATGTAGAGGGCTCCGGCACGATCGTGTCTACTTCCGTGAAAGTGACAATCGGGTCCGGGCCTGCCGCTTGGGGATCGAGTGTTCCATCCCCGGCAATCCTCACGTATCCGGCCGAACCCAACAAAGGATCGGCGGGGCCGAGGTTTGCGGTGAGGTCAGCGTTATACAGAGAAATGCTAAAGAAGGTCTCGGAAAGCGGCGAACCGCTTGGCGCATTGATCGCATCGCCGTCTAGCGTCAGGTAGAACTGGAAAGACGAGCCAAAAAGAAGCGCCTGGAGATACGACGTTTGCAGGTCGTCGTTCACAAAGGTCACCGGTCCCGGCAGCGTGCCGGAAACCGAGCCTGTCGTGGTCGGCGCACCCACAAGCGTTCCGCCCGAGAACGAAGAGACTTCGGCGGTCGCGGGGTCTGACCCCGCCAGTCCATTGAACTGCAAATCGAGAAACCCGGACTCGCTCGCAAACGCCGACGTATCCACGGTCACCTGGTAAATCACTGCCGCGGAAGCCGCAGTGGAACCTAAAAGTAACAGGCCGGCGACCGCCGCAAGTCGACTTGCGACGCCGTATGAAAGTAAACGCAGCATTCCTTCCCTCCGAAACATAGGCGGAAATTGGTCCTTTGAAAGATGATTGCCCGAGAAGTGTAGCACGATTGACTGGAAAAGACGCAGAGATTTTGTGCCAACTAGTACGAAACCAATCGTCTCTTCCAGCGGCACCATTTCCGGGCGTGAATTCCTACACACGTTCGTCTCTTCCGCGCCAAAACTTTAGCAGAACTGCAAATAAACGAATTCGTTTACGATTGAGTCGCGAGCCGGCTAACACATACGTCTGTGAACCTGTTCTCACACGCCCGGAAAGAAAAAATCTTCAGAGGCCGTAAAGAAGCAGCTTGAAAAACGATCCGGAAGGGATTACGATCTCGTTACAAGAGACGGAGGATTGCGGTGCCCGAACCCGGCTCACTGATTCTGGTGGCGAGCGCGGTCGGAGCTATCGTGTGCCTCCGCTCCGCCGATTCGCTCAGACCATAGCGGTAAGTTTCGGTCGGAGAAACAGGCCGCCCTTGCTTGCCAGCGTGGTGCGCAAATAAAATCTTTCGGCCACCACGCTGTTCCACGGCGTGACCACCATTTCGCTTGGATTGCCGACGTTCCCGTCGATGGAATACACGCGGGCTCCCGGCTCAGAGTCTTCTTTCACGATGAAGTGGTGGTTCACCATCGGATCGTAAACGCCGATGTCACCCTTCTTAACCCGGGCATTAGGGAGCACTTTCTCGAACTTAACGCTCGATTGAGTGCGAACCTCATCCCACGTAACGTTAAGGCCGCTCGATTTATAGCAGTACGTCGCAAATATCCCGCACCATGAGCCGATGTCGTTCTGGTTGATCTTGTTGCGACGGTCCGGATGCGTCGCCGGGTTCTGCTGGTAAACCGTCTCCATTTCCGTGGTGATGTGCAGGCAGAGCGCCGCCGAGGTTCCCGCGATCGTGTAAATACTTGCTAACGCGGGACCGCCCTGACGCGCCCGCTTGCCCATCACCACCGGACCGTAGCCCCGCGCCGCGCAAATCCTTGCCGAGCCGTCAGGTGATGGTGTTGAACTGCCCCAGCCGAACGTCTGCAAAGCCGCGGTCGCCACGTCCACGATTCTTTGCCGCTGCTGTTGTTCGTCCGGAGCGGGAACAGTCTGATTGGCGATCTGCTGCAGAGCGTCAATGAACGGAGTCAGCGCTCCCCAGGTGACAGGACCCACCACCCCATCTCGCGTCAGGTTCTTTTGTCCCTGGAACTCCTGTACACGGGAATGAGTCTTGGGCCCGAACTGCGCATCGGGAGTGAGCTTTGACCTGGTCGAGGGCCCGAGGTTCAGCGCCTTCTGCAGCAACTGGACGGCCTGTCCGAATGACCCGAACCGCAACAAAGGATAAGTGGGAGACGGCATAGCAACGCTGTCTTAGAAGGGCGCGACCGGCCCGCCTAAACG
Source organism: Bryobacteraceae bacterium (assembly GCA_035634155.1). Taxonomy (GTDB): domain Bacteria; phylum Acidobacteriota; class Terriglobia; order Bryobacterales; family Bryobacteraceae; genus DASQDN01. The sequence goes on from DASQDN010000032.1 coordinate 4,203, forward strand.
GTCACCGGCCCAACGCTCGCCTCATCCTAAGGCGAACGTCGGGCCGGTGTTGCTTGCGGGCAAGACTATACGAACTTGTACGTACCGGGCACGGGAAGCGGGGGTACTTCCATCTTTTGGTCGTACGCGAACGCCTTGGGCTGCAGATCCTGCTTGGAATTCATGATCATGTCCCACTTAATCTCGACCCCGGAGTACGCGGATTCCCGCGCCTTGATGCAGGTCATCGTACTTTCGGCGACTGCCATTCCGTGATTAATATACGGACCTTCGCCTCGAATACTGGCAACCATCGCGGTGTGCTCGGAAACATACGGATCGATGGCGGGCCGCGGCAGCTTCAACGAATCGAGCTTGCCTCTGGTTCCCACGATCAGTTCAGCCACTTTGCCATACGATCCGCGGGGGAATTGACGGCAATAGCTGGACATGCGCACGCCGTTGGCATACTCGAAATCCGCCGAGACGTGGTCGTAGATATTCCCGTACATATCCTGACGGGGGCGCCAGACCGCGCCTCCGGTTGCGACCACCTTCACCGGATGCCCGCCCATCGCCCAGTTGCAGACATCGATATTGTGCAGATGCTGCTCCACCACTTGGTCGCCGCAGATCCACACATACGAGTACCAGTTGCGATGCTGCCAGGTCATGTCGCCCCACTCCGGCTTGCGGCCGTCGGGCTGCTGAATCACGGGTGAACCCACCCAATATGCGTACATCGCCGTGATGTCGCCGATACCGCCCTGCTTCACGTTGTCTATCGCTTCCACGTAAGGCTTGGAGAAGCGTCGCTGGGCGCCGGACATCACCGTCAACTTCAGCTCTTCGGACTTCTTCACAGCGTCCATGAAGCGGCGTACGCCAACCGGATCGGTACCGAACGGCTTTTCGCAGAAGACATGCTTCTTGGCATTGATAGCCGCTTCGAAATGCGCCGGACGATAGCCAGGGGGCGTCGCGAGAAAGACAATATCTACATCGGAGTTGATTACTTTCTGAAAGGCGTCAAAGCCGGTAAACCGCTTATCAGGGTCCACCTTCACGCGGCTGGCGATCGGAGCAAACCGCCGATCTTCGCGGAAGCGACGGAGCGAGGCTTCCAGCTTGTCTTCGAACAGGTCGCCCATGACAGTGACCTGCGTGTTCTCGGTTCCACCGAGGAAATCGGCGATGGCCTGCGTGCCGCGTCCGCCGCAACCGACGACTCCGGCCTTCAGCATCGCCTTACCCTGTCCCCGAACCAGCTCGGGGCGTACAATCGTAAACGCCGAGGCCGCGCCGACAGCGGATGCGCGGTTCAGGAATGACCTGCGGGAAATACCGTCGTGATTCTGTTCCATTAGAGATTTCCTTGGCGGAGCCATTGTATAACACATGACGATTCCAGGGAGGCGCGTCGCAACCGCATGAATTCAGGCATCCAGGGTATCTACGCCGCCGCCGTGACGCCGCGAAGGCTCGGCACCCAGGACATCAACCTGGGCGCCATGTGGGATCTCCTCGATTTTTTAATCGAGCGCGGGGTCCACGGAATTGTCTTGCTCGGCTCCACTGGCGAGTTCCTTCACTTCAGCAACGCGGAACGGATGCGGTTGATGGGTGTAGCCGTGAAGCGCAGCAAGGCGCCGGTGATCTTCAACTGCTCGCATTCTACTTTCGAGGGGGTGGTGGAACTCGTCCAGGCAGCCGATGCTTCCGGCGCGGCAGCCGCGCTCGTGATGCCGCCGTACTTCTTCCCGTATTCACCCGCTTATGTCGCCGATTTCTACCGCCAGGTGGCCGCGGAAGCCGAGGTGAACATTCCGATTCTGCT
>DASQDN010000033.1:0-4076 GCA_035634155.1 Bryobacteraceae bacterium
TCTTCGAGGCAGGCAGCCGCCAAGCTCGCCTGAGCTTGTCCGGGTCGAGCCCGGCGGCCCGCAAAGTTGTCTCCGGCATGTCGTCATACGCGCCGAAGGCGAGCACATGCGGCGTTCCTGCCGGGACGACATCGAACGTGAACTGGGCCCTCGCTTCAAGGCTCGACACGCTCGCCATCTTCGCCAGAGCCGTCAGGGCGGCTTCAACGGCTTCATGACGACCCTTCGGCACGAAGATCATCAGCTCGTTCGAGTCCGACAGCCGCGCCAAGCCGCCTGGGATGATGGACGAGATGTTGGGAAGCGCGCCGACACGTCCCAATGCAGGAATTGTGATCTGGCTCGTGCCCGACAGCAGGAAGCGTTCGCGCTGGTCGATGAGCGCCTCCAGGGAGCATTTCTCATCGCTGCCGGTGCGGGTCTCCGCCTCGACGTCGACGGTGTTCAAGCCAGGCTTGAAGGTGCTGATGGGCAGATGGAAAGCCCGCTTGCTGAGCACATCGCCGGCAGAATTGGCCAGAGGCGCGTTTGCAATCTGCGTACCGTTGACGCGGATGACCATCTTGCTCGTCGGCAGCAGGCCGGGCGCATAGACGGCGTCGGCCGCAAGGATCACGCGGTCATAGTCCGCCGCGAGGAGATCGCCGGGCATCTGGATCTGAAAGGTCTGGCGCTGGAGGCGGCCCCTGAACGGCTCGGCGTCGGCGCCTAGATCGGCAAGGGTGATCGTCTCGCTGCCTGCCACATGCCGGCCGCTGACATTTCTGAGAGCGCGGAGCCCGGCAGACGATCCCTGCGGCACAAGCTGCTGAGCTTGGCGCGACAAAGTATCAAGGGCAAGATCAACCTCTGCATCCGTCTCACCGGTCACCACCAGCATGACGTTGCCATTCTGAACGTTGTGCTGAAGCTGATGCCGGGGACCCGCTCCCGGGACTTTCAGACCGGTGGAGCGCTGGATTTCAGGAGCGGTTCCGACGACGATGTCGAGACCTGCTTCCTTCTTCATCTCGGACGCAAGTTCCACCCGGGGATGCCCAAAACGACCGAACATCACAGCCGACTGGACGGCGCGGGAAGCCTGGTTCAAACCGGCAGTCTCCCGATTGCTCGGGGTCCTAACCCGGATCGATGTCGTGCCGTCGCGGCTGGGTTGGATTGCTGGCAGATCCTGCAGGCTGCGAATCTCTCCAGATCCGCCCGCAAAGGTGAAAGCGCTCTGATCCGGCATCAGTTGTGTCCAAAGCTCGTAGGTCGAATCGACGGAGCAATCGACGCGGTGCGTTTGGCGAACCTTGACCCTCACCGAGTTGAAGCCTGCCTGGAGGACGCCTACCGGGACGTTGAGGCTCAGGGTCTCCGTTTGGTTTGCGTTCTGGACGGCCGTTTCGCCAATGACGACGTCATTGATCTGAACGGTCAGCCTGAAGGTCTCCGGCATCACGGAGATCGCATTCCGGTAAGCCAGTTTGAACTTGGCCGGCCGCGCCGCTTCCCCTGCGGTCAGATAGACCGGAAGTTCGCGGCTGGCCGCCTCGCCTATGAGGCGGGCGTCCTCGGCTATGATGGACAGAGGCCTGCTCCATTCCGGTGCGGCAGGCGTGAGGGATGCGATACTCGCGCTCCCCGAACCGCGCGGAGCTTCCAATGCTGCGGCGGAGGTTGCAGCAAGTGACATGATGATAGCGATCGCCGAGATTGGGCGCATGGGAGGCTCCTGACAATGCTAGGATAAGGGGGAAGAACGGCAGGACGTGTGGACGCGTTACGTGCCTGAAGCTACGGGCGGTTCATTTCCAGCGGTTCGGCGGAAGAGCGCGAAGCTGAAGCCGCGGAATGTATGCCCCACTCCCCATGCCATGACCTGCGCAGTCCCGATAACAATGCTCCTGACGCGCTGGCGAGCCGTGCGTGTGCTGCGAAGCAGTTTCAGGTCGCCGAACATCAGATTAGAGATGATGCTGTAGTGGGAAGGCTTCAGCTCGCCGAAGCTCAGGCCGATCAGCTGCCGGTCGCGTTCAAGGCGCATGTTGGCGAGCTTCACGGGCAGAACCGCGCCGGCCTCCGGCGCTCCCGGAGAGGCCACCACCAGACGGGCCTGGGAGTGCATGCGAAGAGGGCTCGTTCCCTGGACCCGGACCAGCATGCCGCCTTGAGAGACGTCGACGATCTGAGCTGTCAGGTCGACGCCGTCTACCTGGAGCACGCCGCGCCCTTGGGCAGGAACCCGGTGCGTCGTCCGCCGCTCACGTCGTTCCGAGACGACGCCGAGAGCAAGGCCTGCCATGAAGAGATTGAACAGGTTCCACAACCCGGCGATAACCAGAATGCTTGCGGTTTCCGGTTCATACTGGAGCCGATAAACCACCGTCACCTCGCCTGCGAGCAGGATCCCGAAGATCGCGAAGTACGGCCATGCCAGGTTCGAAAGGTAGTCTTCGCCGGTCGCACCTCCCTTGGCCGTGACATTGAACGTGGGCCGACGCGGGTTCCTGATAACGCTCAGGATCGCCGGCAGCAGATAGACCGACTGGATGTATTCGTAGAGTTCGGACACCCAGGGCCAGCGGAAGCGCCCGTAGGCGTAGCTCTGGAGCAGGATTGCCGCCGCCAGATATGCGCAGGTATAGGCCCCGAATTCCTCGACGGTGGCGTTGTAGACTTTCAGGTTGAAGAAGATGTACAGCAGCGGCGCGAAGATGAAGGTCATGCGCGGGATCGGGAAGAGCCAGAACATGCAGCTTGAGAGATAGCAGGCCCGCTGCGCCAGGGTGAGACCCCGCTTGAGAGCCGGGTTCTTCATCAGGAAAATCTGCATCATGCCCGTGCACCAGCGGGTGCGCTGGCCGATGAAGGAGGCGAAGGTCTCCGGCTGCAATCCTGCAATCAGAGGCTTGTCCACATAGATGCTCTTCCAGCCGTTTGCGTGGAGTTCGAGGGCCGTTTCGCAATCCTCGGTGATCGAGGTGCCTGCGAATCCCCCAGTCTGCTCGAGCGCGCTTCGGCGCAGCACCGCGGCCGAACCGCAGAAGAAGGCGGCGTTCCACTTGTCGAGCCCCTTCTGGATCATGCTGTAGAACATCTCGTTCTCGGACGGCATGCGGTCGAAGGTCGAAAGGTTCTTCTCAACCGGGTCGGGATTGATGAAAAAGTGGGGCGTCTGCACGAGAAACAGCTTGGGGTCCCGTGAAAAGAACCCGACTGTTTCCGTCAGGAAGTCCCTTGTCGGCGCGTGATCGGCATCGAAAACGACGACCAGTTCACCTTTCGAATGAAGGAGCCCGTTCGAAAGATTACCCGCCTTGGCATGCACGTTGCGCTCGCGGGTCAGGTATTCGACTCCGAGCTCACGGCACAGCTGTTGCAGCGATTGTCTCCGCTTCAGGGCGGCGTCGGCCACCAGGGGATCCGCCGACTTGACCTTCTGATCGGTTCCGCCGTCGTCAAGGAGATAAACGGTCAACTTGTCTTGCGGATAGTGCATGGCCTTTGCGGCCGAAAGGGTCATGGCCAGCAGGGCCGCGTCCTCATTGTAGGACGGGACGAACACGTCGACCGTTGGCGCCTGCTCGTCGGAGAGCCTCTGGGCTCGCGGACGCTGTATGGGGCGCGAGATGACGAAGAGGCTCAGTCCCAGCATGACGACGCAGAACATTTCTGCGGCATAGATCATCAGGCCCGGGATGAAGTCCAAAAGGCTGTTTGCCGCTGGCAGCGTTGCGGTCGTGCGCCAGTAGACATAGCGGAGGACCAGGAGAGCTCCCAGGGCGAAGAACAGATGACGCCAGTAGCCTTGCAGATTGAGAAGCTTGATCGCCGCCATCGCGGCAAGGCACATCATGGCGATGGCCCATTGCGTCTGTGTTCCTACAGGCTGCAGGACCAGAAACAATGCAGGTATCGATGTAATCAAGTATAGTCCAAGCGAGATCGTTCGCAGCATTGCCCCCTCCAAGACTCAGCAGAAGCTTCGAGACGGTGGTGTAACCGTGACTGACTCCAGCCGCCATTCGGCCGGATGGTCTATGCCATGGACAGCCCCAGACTGGGAGCGCATCACCTATGCCAGCAGCGAT
>DASQDN010000034.1:0-5435 GCA_035634155.1 Bryobacteraceae bacterium
GTTAGCACCAGCGACACGCTGATGTACAGCAGCGTGCAGATGAACAAGGTCATCAGGATGCCAATGGGCAGGTCCCGCTGGGGCTGCCGACATTCCTCGGCGGCGGTCGACACAGAATCGAAACCGATGTAAGTGAAGAACACGATCGCCGCGCCCGTCACCACTCCGGGAAATCCGTTGGGCATGAACGGATGGTAGTTGGCCGGGTTCACATGCCCGCCCGCTGCAAAGATGAAGGCCAGAATCGCCAGCACCTTGATGACGACCATCGCGTTATTCGCGGTCGCGCTTTCTTTCACGCCCCGTACCAGAATCCAAGTCAAGGCAAGGATGATCAGCAGCGCGGGCACGTTGAAGACACTGCCTGTGAACTCGCCGCCAACGATCATCGGCTCGGACAGGTGCTTGGGAAGGTGGAATCCGAACAACGCTTCGAGGATGTCGTTGAAGTATGCCGAAAACCCCACAGCCACCGCCATGTTCGAGACGGCGTATTCGAGGATGAGATCCCAGCCGATAATCCACGCAAAGATCTCACCGAGCGTGGCGTAGGCGTAGGTATAGGCGCTGCCGGCGATCGGAATCATGGATGCCAGTTCGGCAAAGCACAGCCCCGCAAACAGGCACACTATAGCCACAAGAAGAAACGACAAAGAAATGCCCGGACCCGCGCCCGGACGCCCGATGGTGGAAGACGCGCTTCCGCCATGCAGGATCAGGTCGAGAATCGGAGCATTCAGGACGGAAGGAACGGCGAGCGTTTCACCCGCTGCCGCCGTTCCGGTCAGGATAAAGATGCCGGAGCCGATTACTGCGCCGATGCCAAGAGCGGTCAGACTCCAAGGTCCGAGCGACTTATTCAACCGCTTACCCGGTTCTTCCGAGTCCGCGATCAGAACGTCGATGCTCTTGGTGCGGAGCAGGCTCACGCGAGTTAACGCTTGCGCTGGCCCTTGCTGATCTTGTTCACTTTGCGCTTATTGGATCCACGCGCTTCGCTCGACGGGCGCGGCGTCGCTGCCGGGGCGGCCTTGCGGGCGGTGCGCTTCAGCTTCTTCCGCTCTGCTCTATCTTCAACGTGTTTCGTATTCATTCTTCTCTGATCCCTGCAAACTTTTCGATGATCTTCTTCAGCCCGTATCCCGGGAAGCTGATGGTTAACTTTGCGTCCTCGCCATCGCCTTCCCGGCGAAGAACGGTTCCGCGGCCATATTTCGGATGCCGCACTGTCGATCCAGCTCCGAAGGCGGCCTTCTTCTTCGGAGGCGCTGCCGCTGCTGCCGCCGGTCTTGGCGCCTGATGCTGCGTCGGCAACTGTTGCTGCTGCTGCGATGGCTGCGGTCGAACGGGCGCGTTCGATCCCGCTGCCGCCGCCGGACGCTGCAACCCCGACGGAGGAGGCATGCCGCGTTCGGCGAAGAAATTCGAGATATTCTCCACCGAGTTATAAGTCTTTCCCGTGTACAGGTTCCGCTTAGCCGACTCCCGAACATACGACCGCTCGGCGTACAGATCTACCTGCGGAACAGACTGACCACCGCCGCGTCCGCCGTGCTCCACCAGCGTTCGGGGAACCTCATTCAAGAATCGCGACGGGATACTCGGTTCGGGCTGGCCGCCGCCGAAACGACGCCGATACCGGGCCCAACTCAAAAACAGGCGCTTTTCAGCCCTTGTCATGCCAACGTAGCACAAGCGCCGCTCTTCTTCCATCTGAGCCTCGGAATCGAGCGACCGCATGTGCGGAAACAGCCCTTCCTCCATGCCGGCCAGGAAGACCACCGGGAACTCCAGGCCCTTGGCATTATGTAAGGTCAGCAAAGACACCTGCGCGCCTGAATCGACGCTGTCGGCGTCTGACACCAGCGCAGCGTGGTCGAGGAAATCGGCCAAAGTTTCGCCGCGCTCGGCTCCATCGGCGGCGGCATTCACCAATTCCATAAGGTTGCCGACTCGCGTGTCAGCTTCCGGATTCGGGTCCTGTTCCAGCATGCGCTGATATCCGGTGCGGTCGAGCACCAGGCGAATCAACTGGTCCACGGGACGAGTCTCGGCTTCTGCGTTCAGCTCTTCGATCATGGAGCGGAAGACCGACAAAGCCGCCTCGGCGCGTGTGGGGAAAGCTCGCTCTTCCAACAGTTTCCCGATCGCGCCCCAAACGCTCATCTGGTGCTCGTTGGCGAACTGCTCGATCTGATCGACTGTGGTTTTGCCGATGCCGCGCGCGGGTGTATTAATGATGCGAAGCAGGCTGACCGAGTCGTTCGGACTACCCACCACCTTCATGTAGGCGAGGATGTCCTTCACTTCGGCGCGCTGGTAGAAGCTGAAGCCGCCAACCACGATGTACTTGCGGCCGTAGCGGCGCAGCGCTTCTTCGATCTGCCGCGATTGGAAGTTGGTGCGGTACAGGACCGCCACGCGTTCGTTCCGATTCTCCGCCAGCACCTTCTCAATGGTGTCAGCGATAAAAAGCGCCTCGTTTTCCGCGTCCGGCGCCTCGTACATGCGGATCGGCTCGCCCGCGCCGGCGTCGGTCCAAAGATTTTTGCCCTTGCGCGCTTTGTTATTCGCCACCACCGCGCCGGCCGCTTCCAGGATCTTTTGCGTCGAGCGGTAGTTCTGCTCCAGCCGGATTACCTTGGCCTTCGGGTAATCGCGCTCGAAGTCGAGGATGTTGCGGATATCGGCGCCACGCCAGCCGTAGATCGACTGGTCTTCATCGCCCACCACCACGACGTTCTTGTGCGACTCGCTCAGCAGCCGGACCAAGTCGTATTGGGTTCGATTGGTGTCCTGATACTCGTCAATGGTCAGGAATTGGATCTTGCGGTTATAGATCGCGCGCAGGTCGGCGTCATGCTTCAGGAGGCGCACGCTTTCCAGCAGCAGGTCGTCGAAGTCGAGCGCATTGTTCCGGAGCAGCGCTTCTTCGTATCGCTGGAAGACGACCGCCAACCGCGCCATCTTCGGGTCCGTCGTGTCCTTATAGAAATCCTGCGGAGTCTGCTGGACGTTCTTGGCATGGCTGATGCGCGACAGAGCCGCGCGATACTGCATGAACTTCTCGTCGAGCCCGACTGCCTTGTAAATGCCTTTGATGATGGAAAGCTGGTCGTCGTCGTCGTAGATGGTGAACTTGCGCGTGAAGTTGGGCCGAATGGGCGCCAACCGGTCGCCGTCGCGGCGCAGCATCCGCACACAAAAGGAGTGGAACGTGGAAACGTTCGGCGATCCCGAGGCGCCGGCTTTCGCAATCAGGGCTTCGATGCGCTTACGCATCTCATCGGCGGCTTTATTGGTAAAAGTGACGGCCAGCAGCGTTTCAGCCGGCACCCCGTGATGATGCACCAGATGCGCGATGCGGTGCGTGATGACCCGCGTCTTTCCGCTGCCCGCGCCGGCGAGGATCAACAAGGGACCATCGACGTGCGCGGCCGCGTCGCGCTGCTGGGGATTCAGACCTGCAAGGAAATCCATGAAGAGAAATTCGGGTTCCGGGGGCTCTTCCTAGCTTACCAAACCGGGGCGTCCGCAGAGCCCCGATAGTGGAAGAAGGTAAAGCGGTAAGTAGGTGCTAGCGCTGTGTAAGAACTTCCGCCTGGTCGCTAGTGCCGCGAGCCGCTAAGTGCAACAACATCAATGCGAAATAGTTTGGCATGCGCTTTGCATATAGAGATATCGGTTCGATTCGGCACGGTCAACCTTCCAAATAACTACTAATCTTGACCCGAGCCAATAAACATCTGCCCTGAGCCTACCCAATGACCCACGCCCGGGCCGGGTCGAACCAAGCGGGTCCTTTCTCTCACGTCCACAAATCCATTCCAAGTTAGAAACGGTAGCCTATGCCCAGTTCTACGCTTTTGGACGGCGTTTCGTCCGCATAGCGAGGCAAAACCGAGAAGCCGACACGCAACAGGACGCGGTCGGTCAGATTGATTGCTATCCCGACACGAAAGACCAGCATGGCTCGCGTCTCGGTCGACTTTGACTCCACAAACTGATCGCTGAAGATGGCGCGGCCATTCTGTTCGTAGCCCACGATCGGTCGCAAACGGTTGTTCTGCCGCCGGTGCTCCCATCCGAGTCCGGGGCCGGCGTAGATGTGAAAGCGATCCCTTCTCCAAATGCGTACGAAAGAAGGCATAACTGCGACGCGAGTTTCTTTCGCGCGGTTTGGCGCGGAGCCTGGGACAATCTCGTTCGAATACGGTTCTGTTTCAATCGAACTCACAGTCGTATCGAAGAGCACTCCCCATTGTCGGCCGATTGGAGTGAGGATTCCGGCTCCGATTTGCGGCCTCCACTCTTCGGCGAGCGACAGGTTGCCGTGCTGATACATGCCTGTGAGCCCGTAGAGTTCTATCCGCGGTTCCGGTTCTTGCGCACACACTGTGCTGGTCAGACTTAGTAGCAGGATCGCCGCGATTCGCACCTTTAAAATATACGGGTTTTAGAATAGAAGATTGCTCCCCGTTGAAGAACAGCTTGCGTATCTGAAGAAGGGCTTGGCCGAACTCATTCGTGAGGAGGATCTGCGCGAGCGCCTGGCGCTCGGCCGACCGCTGCGTGTCAAAGCAGGTTTCGATCCCACCGCGCCCGACCTTCACCTGGGCCACACCGTGCTGCTTCGCAAGATGAAGCACTTCCAGGATCTCGGCCATACGGTCATCTTTCTGATCGGCGACATGACGGGACTGATCGGCGATCCCACCGGCCGTAATATCACCCGCCCGCCGATGACGCGCGAGGACATCAACCGCAACGCCGAGACATACAAGGCGCAGGTCTTCAAGATCCTTGATCCGGCGAAAACGGAGATCCGCTTTAACTCGGAATGGTTTGACAGCATGCGGTTTGAGGATGTCATCCGGCTGGCCGGCCGCTACACCGTGGCGCGTCTGCTGGAACGGGATGACTTCTCCAAGCGTTTCAAGGAACAGGCTCCCATTTCCGTGCACGAACTGCTTTATCCGCTGGCTCAGGGCTATGACTCGGTCGCGCTGCAATGCGATGTCGAGATGGGGGGCACGGACCAGAAGTTCAACCTGCTGGTCGGCCGCGAGTTGCAGCGCGACTACGGGCATCCGTCGCAGATCGTAGCTACGGCGCCGATCCTGGAAGGGCTGGATGGCGTCGAGAAGATGTCTAAGTCCAAGGGCAACTACGTCGGCATCACCGAGCCGCCGGCGGACATGTTCCGCAAGCTGATGAACATCGCCGATTCCCTCGTGTGGCGTTACTACGAGTTGCTTACCGATCTGTCGCTGGCCGAGATCGCCGCCATTCGCGAGTCACAATCGCCCCTGGACGCCAAGAAGAAACTGGCAAAGCGTATCGTGACCGACTTCCATTCCTCTGACGAAGCGGATCGCGTTGCTTCCTCGTGGGGTGGGCTCCCGCCGATTGAGACGCTGGATCACTTTGAGGTG
>DASQDN010000035.1:0-5112 GCA_035634155.1 Bryobacteraceae bacterium
TCCGGTTCGCGAGCGCGGCTCGGGATTCTCGACCGGGCAGAAACAGTTGATGAGCTTCGCTCGGGCCTTGGCGCACAATCCACGCATCCTGGTGCTGGATGAGGCGACTTCGAGTGTCGATACGGAAACCGAGGTTCGGGTGCGTGAGGCGTTGGGACGTCTGGTGCAAGGGCGGACGTCGATTGTGATTGCGCACCGGCTGTCCACCATTCAGCGCGCCGATCGCATTTTCGTAATGCATAAGGGCAAGCTGAGGGAGACCGGCACGCATCAACAATTGCTCGCGATGCGCGGGATTTATTGGAAGCTGTACCAGTTGCAGTATAAGGATCAGGAACTGCCTGCGGGGACGCCTCCCGAGACCGTTCGGAGTCTGTAGACGCTGGTGTTTGCCGTGATGTAGAGTGACTTGCCGTCCTCGTCGCCCCAGCCGACGTTCGCGGGCGTTTCGGGGATGCGGATGGTTCCGATGTGATCGCCTGCGGGTGTGAATACGAGGACGCCCCCCGGTCCTGTAGCGAAGATATTCCCGTCACGGTCGACTTTCATGCCATCGGGCAACCCTTCGTCTGTGATTGCCGTCGCGTCGAAGAAGACTTCGGCTTCCGTGAGATTGCCATCGCGCTCTACGCGGTAGCGCATCCAGATCTTTCGCTTTGCGTCTGAGTTGGCTATGTAGAGGTATTTCTCGTCGGGCGAGAAGGCTAGTCCGTTGGGCCGGGTGAGATTGTCTGTGAGGAGTTCCAGGTTGTTGTTGTAGAGACGGTAGACGCCGTTGAAGGGGAGTTCCTTCGCTGGGTCTTTGTCCTGGCCTAGGAGACCGTACGGCGGGTCAGTAAAGTAAAGCGCGCCGTCGGATTTGTAGACGACGTCGTTGGGGCTGTTGAGGCGTTTGCCTTGCCAGTGCGATGCGAGGACGGTGGTTATTCCATCGTGCTCAATGCGCGTGACGCGTCGGTTTCCGTGTTCGCAGACGTTCAGGCGACCCTGGTGGTCACGCGTGAGTCCATTGGATCCGACCTCCTGGCCGTCGGGATAGTCGTTTCGGTCGTAGCCGCTGGGCTTGCGATGGACTTCGACGCCGGTGGTTGGGGACCAGCGGTACATCGTGTTGGCGGGGATGTCGCTGAAGATAAGGTGGCCGCCGTGCTCGGGGAACCACACCGGACCTTCGGTGAAGCGGAATCCGCTGGCGATGCGTTGGATGGGTTTCGCCGCGTCGAGGAGAGAGTCGAGGGTGGTGGGCACGGAGTCTAGGATACGGCAGGTGGGCTGGCGGTCGTGGCCGGAATTGGGGACAGCCCGCTGAGTGTCGTGGCGTTCCGCGGTCGCTGCGGTGAGAGGGTGCTGTCCCCCATTCCGGGGTTGGACTTGCGCATTATGCGACCAGAAGCATAGGGGGCTCGTCGCCGGAAGGGGACGGCACGCGGTATAAGGGTGCTGTCCCGCATTCCGGGGTTGGGCTCGTGTTTTTCACGCACTGCGCTTATTTGGAATCGTGGAGTTTGCCCGCTTTGTCGTTGACGTAGACGTCGAAGATGGCGAAGAGAGGCTCGGGGTTGGGGACTTGGCTTGCGTGATTGGTGACTAGGAGGGCGCCTGTCTTGTCGTTGAACGCGAGGTTCGCCGGATTAGCCCATGGCAGCGTCGTGTTGTTCGCTGCAGTCGCGGGCCCAATGTAGCGAGCTTCTTCGGTTCCATCCGGGCTTAGGACTGAGATCTGGTGCGAGCCTGCCAACGCCACGTAGAGTTTGCCCGATTTGCCGAACGCGAGGCCGTCCGGTCCTGCGCCCGGCTCATAGCCGTGGAAGAGCTTCAGGTCCGCAATCGTCGGATTGTCGACCAGGGGCAACGTGTAGATGTGTCCCGCGAAGCCGCCGTCGAAGGTCACCGCGAAGTACAGCTTCTCGCTTTTCTCATCGACGCGAATCCCGTTGGGACCGAAGGCTCCATCGATGGCCGCGTTCTGGAACCAGATCTGTGGCGCGCCGCCGCCGGGAGGTATGCGCCAGATGGTTGCCTGGAAGGTGTCGGTCACGTACAGGTAGCCTTTCTTGTCGAATGCAAGATCGTTGGGAAGCAGCGGAGCCGGAGGATTGAACTGGGACGGGAAGTTCGGATAGAACGGCGCTGCGTAAATGGTCTGCTCTCCTGTCTTCGCATCAACGCGTACGATGCCCTGCTGAATATCGACGACGAATAGATTGCCTTTGTTGTCGGCCGTTATGCAGGAGAGCGCGTGCAGGCCAGAGGGCTGGCCTTGTATGGTGATGTCCTGGAGGAAAGCTCCGGATTCGAGATCGTAAACGTGGATCGTGGAAGGCACGAAGTTGCCAGGGACGCCGAAGTTTGCGGGGCCTGAAACATAGATCTTCTTGTTGGCGACAACGATGCCTTCCGGATAGCCGGGGAACGGAACGGAGGCGACGACACGGGAGTCGCCTAGGGGTCGTGTGTGCGGATTTTCTGCGAAGGCAACGTGGCTCGCGCTGGCCAGCAGCAAGGTGGCACACGTAGCGCGACCGATTGTGGACGAAAACATACTTGGTTCTCCTTGATTGAATCTGTGAGGGGTTCAATCACTTATGCGCAGAGCGGCGCAAAAACTTATCACAAAGTTTAGGAGACCAGTTTGGCTGTGAATTCGTGCTCCCCATGCACGTCGGTTAATCGCATGTCGCGGCTTTGGTATGGGTACGTGAGCCGAGTATGATCGAGGCCGATCATGCGCAGGATGGTCGCGTTTACGTCATGCACGCTAAAGGGCGATTCCTGGGCGCGCAGGCCGAAGTCGTCACTGCTGCCGAGGACTTGCCCGCCCTTGATGCCGGCGCCCGCCATCCACATGGAGAAGGCGTAAGGATGATGGTCGCGGCCGTTTTTGCCTTCCGCCAGCGGGGTGCGGCCGAACTCGCTGCTCCAAACGACGAGCGTGGAATCGAGCAGGCCGCGCGACTTGAGGTCGCTTAGAAGGCCCGCAATGGGCAGGTCGGTCTTGCGGCACATCTTGGTGTGCGAGGCGGCAAGGTCGGTGTGCGCGTCGTCCCAATCCTCGCCGATGTTGGTTCCAGAGTAGAGTTGCACGAAGCGCACGCCACGTTCTACCAGACGGCGCGCGAGCAGGCACTTGCGGCCAAAGTCGTCTGTGACTCCTTCGCCGATGCCGTAAAGCTTCTTAGTGGCCGCCGATTCTTTTTCGATGTCGACCGCTTCGGGCGCGGCGCTCTGCATTCGGTAGGCCAGCTCATACGACTGAATACGGGCTTCGAGTTCGGAGTCGTACGCGCGAGGCTCCTGGTGGCGCTTGTCCTGTTCGTTGATGAAATCGAGCGTGGCGCGCTGCGCTTTAGCGGATACGCCGTGCGGAGTCGCGAGGTTCAACACGGGATGCGAGCCGCCGCGAAATACCGTTCCTTGGTACACCGCGGGAAGGAAGCCGGACGCATAGGCTTGGGGACCCGACTTGGTCGCTCCATCGGACATGACGACGAACGCCGGCAAATTCTGGCTTTCCGAGCCGAGTCCGTACACGACCCAAGACCCAAGGCAAGGCTGCCCAGGGAACTGCGAGCCGGTGTTGCGGAGATAGATGGCGGGAGCGTGATCGAACGCGTCGCCGTAGCAGGAGCGGATAAGGGCGATCTCGTCGGCCTTGGTTGCGATCTGCGGGAACAGCTCCGAGATCTCCATGCCCGATTGGCCGTGGCGGTGGAACTTCCACGGGGTGCCGCGCATCGGCGCTTTAGCGAAATCGATGCGGTTCGTCTTCAGGCCTTTGGCAGCTTCGGCGGAGATCGTCTGCCCATCGTGCTTGGTGAGCGCGGGCTTCGGATCGAAGGTGTCGACGTGGCTGACGCCGCCGTGCATGAACAGATAGATGACGTTCTTGGCGCGCGGGGGCAAATGCCCCGCCTTGGGCGCAAGCGGATTTACTCCGGCGCCTTGAAGCATGGAGGCGAGAGCGACACCGCCAAAGCCTCTGCCGGCCTGCATAAGAAGATCGCGTCTGGTCAGGTTCTTCATCGTGTTCTAGTCCACGTACAGGAATTCGTTGGTGTTGAAGAGGCCGCGCGCGAGCTCGGCTGCAGCAGCTGAGAGTGATCCGAGTTCAGCCGATTGTGCGGTGAGGAATGCTTTCGCACGGGCGAGTTCAGTTGCGTCGGGGTCGCGAGCGAGAATGCTGCGCCACACGCCTTTTGCCACTGCCTCTTCCGAGTTCGAAGAAGCCAATTTCGCGCCGAGACGCTTGGCTTCGTTAGCGGTCCACGATCCGTTTAAGAGCGTGAGCGATTGCGGCGCAGTGTTGCTCGATTCGCGGCGTGAGCAGGTGCGGATACCATCGGGAGCGTCGAACGTTTCAAACATCGCCGGACGGAATGTCCGGCGCGAGAACATGTACACGCTACGGCGCTGCTGCTCTTCCACGTTGGCCGTGACGATCCACATGTTGTCGCCGCTGCCGCTGAGTCCATACAGTTCTTCTTTGTCCACTGGCGGAACCACCGGCCGACCTCCCATCTTCAGGTTCAGCGCGCCCGAGGCTTGCAGCATACCGTCTCGAATTTCCTCCGGGTAAAGCCGGCGCCGATTCATGTGGGAAAGCAGGCGGTTCTCAGGATCCTGCTTGGCGGCTTCGGGGGATGGATGGACGCTTTGCCGGTACGCGGCCGTCAACATGATCTGTTTATGCAGCGTTTTCAGGGACCAGCCCTTGTCCACGAACTCGGTGGCGAGCCAATCGAGAAGCTCCGGGTGAGAGGGCGTGCCGGCGCGCATGCCGAAGTCGCTGGGGTTGGACAAGAAGCCCTTGCCGAAGTGGTACTGCCACACGCGATTGACCATCACACGCGCGGTGAGAGGGTTGGATGGACTTGCGATCCATTCCGCGAGTGCTTTGCGGCGCATGGTCGAGGTGGCGTCGAGTGGCGGCTCAGCGATGTCTCCGCCGCCGAGGGCGCTTAGCAAGCCCGGACCAACTTCCTGAGGCTCCGAACCTGGCCGCGCCGGCATGAACGTGCGCGGAGCTTCCCGGCTGATATCCCGTACGCCCGGCGCGAACGGACCGGCCTTGAAGCCTGTGAACATTCCTACAAGCTGGCCTTCGATCTTTTG